>JAHKAT010000127.1 GCA_018825925.1 Bacteroidota bacterium
GGCGAGAATTTTGGCTATGATGATGAATCTCTTAATTGGGAAAATGGAAAGCAAATCATACGCTTGAAAAATAAAGACAAAAGTCCATTAATCAGATTGTACAGAGAATCTGTTTTGGAAAATGCACATCTTTTAACTAGAATTCCTTCAAATTCGTGTTCGCCAAGCAACGGAAATGAACAACTTCCTACTTTACTTGATCTGCTTTTCACGAACAGTTTAAACCAAACCAATTTCAGAAGTGATTCATCATGGTTTACAGCTACATCCAGCGAGTTATCGGAAGATGTAAACGAATACAGAAAATTACAGGGCAAACTCGAAAGTTTTCATAAATCGAACGGGAATTGGTCTGCTTACCGAAATTATGTTGCCTTTCGAACTGCTCAAGCAAGTATAGGACTGACTTTCGAGCAAAAAATAAAGGGTTTCGAAATTTGGGCAAAAGAATTTTCGAGTACACAAAATGAAAACTATTTTCAACTACAATTAGCGTCGCTCTATGTGAACTCTGCTAGTCAATATCATTTTGAAACCAATACGAAGGTCGAAAATGACAATATAAAAGCTTTAAAAATAATCGATGCTGCACTTTTAAAATGGCCGAATAGAAAGGGTGATATGGAACCTGAAATTTTCAATGACCAATTAATCAACTTAAGAGAAAGTATAGTAAGTATCCTGGTTGACTTTTCATGGCCAGTAGATGCAATGTTAGGAAAAAGTAATTTGACCCGATTGAAATACAAAAACACTGAAAAAATCAACTTCAGGGTCTATTATTTGGAAGAGGATCAATCTCCTTCGGAAAATTTCCTCCAGTTGCCTCTGAAACGATTAAAACTGCGTGAAGCAGAAAGACAGACCCTTGAAGTTACCGACAAAAAACGGCATCTCTATCACACGCATGATTTTCTAATGTCGCGTATTTCGAAAGCAGGGTTTTACCTGGTTTTGGCATCTCACGACGAAAAATACATTGATGAAATAATGAATCACGACACTCTTTATGAAGCCAAGAATGTGGTGTGGAAATGGATGAAACTGTCGGATTTATCGGTCGAAACGAGCTCAGAAAAGGAGACTGTATTGGTGCATGTGGTTAGTCGTTTAACCGGTAAACCCATTCAAAAAGCAACGGTTTATCATTCAATGAATCCTCTAAAAAAAGGATATATTGAGTCAGGTTTAACGGATAAAGACGGTTTATTAAGAATTAAATTGACGAGCCGTGCGTATATTAAAATTGTAAACGGAAATGATAGCATTGAAACCTCTGTTTACCCTCGAGGTCGATACGAACCAAGTTCAGAGATGTTCAAGTTGTATACGGATAGAGGTATTTATAGGCCCGGCCAAAAAGTAGAAATAACAGTACTTTCTTTAAAACGCTCTGGATATACGTTCGAAATGTCAGGTGATACGCGACAAGAATTAATCATTAAAGACAACAATAATCAAGAGCTTTTCAAACAATTTATTTCGACGAATTCCATGGGGTCGGCTTATGCATCTTTTATTTTGCCGAATTCAATTTTGCCAGGTGATGTTAGGCTTTTTATAGGCAACAGCTATTTGGGAATGGTTCAGGTAGAAGAGTACAAGCGCCCAACTTTTGAGGTGAAATGGAATCCCGCAAAAGGATATACAAAAATAAACGAGCCTGTTACTTTAACGGGTAAAGTGAACTCGTATGCGGGTTATCCAATTGCGAATTCGGAGGTGGTAGTGACCATTTCTGAGCAGCGTTATTTTCCTCGATTTTGTGTAATAGGCTTTAATCAACGATCGTATGACACAACGATATATGCCAAGACAGATAAAAATGTCATATTTTCAATCAATTATTTTTCGCAAAAACCCAAAGAAACAAGCGGTATATATCTGAATTTTGAAGCGAAAGTGATAAATACAACTGGAGAAACGCAGTTTGACGAAAGCTTTTTATTTTTAGGTAAAGAAGGTTTTGAAATCGGACTTCGTGTGGATTCAGAGATAATTGACGGCGAGAATGAAATGGTATTGTTCAACTTGTCGAATTCATCTGGATCTGAGATTCCAATGGTTGATTTGAAGGTGAAAATCGAAAGAGAAAATCAAAATCAATTTACTCTTTATTCCATAGAGAAACCGGAGTTTTCATCCATTAGAAAAAGAAAATTAAAAAGGACCAATCGCTTTTTGAAATATGAAAACAATGAATTTTTATATACTGCTGTATGGGAAAAAAATATTAAAAGCACACAAAGGATAGATCTTGATTCATTGAATTTAGGCCCGGGCAGATACGCTATTCAAGCAAAGACAATCAATGAAGTAGGTGATGAAGTTAGTACTTCAACTGGTTTTGTGATTATTCATCCTCAAAAGAAAAAAAATCAACATGAAACTCTACTTTTTGCCATTTTAAAAAATCTTGATTATCAATTGGGAGAAACAGCTGAAATAATCCTTGGTTCGGCGGTGCGTAAACAATCGATTTTAAAAGTGACTGAATGGCCTGATGGTAAAGTAACAACTGAAACAATTAAACTTAAAAAGCGAAAAATAGTTGAATTGAAGCTAGATGAAGCAACAAAACAAGGAGTAAACATTCGTTTTGGCACCACTTTGGAGGGAACAGAAAGTTCTGAATCGATTTTTATTAAGCCAAAAACAAACGAACCAGTTTTGAAATGGCAATGGATTGTAACTTCCGATAAAACAAAACCGCAGACTGTAGAAAATTGGGAATTTCAGATCTCCGACCAATTTGGAAAACCGTATGAAGGCGAGGCGCTATTGACGATGTATGACAAATCGCTTGATCAATTGGCAAACAACAAATGGGAGCTTCCCAACACAAGCTATAATTGGAGCCCAAGCTACTGGAATACTGCTTACTACAACAGTTTCCTGAATTCAGCAAATCAATACCCTTTTTCCTTTTTGGATCGTGGAATTGAATTAAACATGGACTCAGAAGTGTCTTTCTCCAAAGTTGCAAGTGCTGTTGCAGGAAATTCAATAATGGAGGAAATCATTGAGTTCTCGGATGAAACTGAGTCCAAAAAAGACAAAGGAAATATCCGCACGAATTTTTCAGAAACCGCATTTTACATTCCTCAATTATCTATAAAAGAAGGCAAAGGAAGTTTTAGCTTTACAATTCCTGATGCACTAACAACTTTTGGATTTAAAGGAGTTTTTCATACCAAAACGGCTGATTTTGTCTTAGAGAATAAGGATTTGATTGTACAAAAAGAGCTTTTGGTCGATACCTATGAACCTCGATTTTTTAGAACTGGGGATGTTTTGGAATGGAGAATGACGGTTCAAAATTTATCAGACAAGGAACAAGTGGTACAACCAATTTTGCTTCTTTCAAATGTAGCAGGTGAGGATATTTCTGGAAACTTTGGCGTACAAAAAATCAGCCCCCAATTAATTCTTTCAAAGGAGGCGCACACCTTTGTTTTTGCGCTTAAAATACCAGAAATCACAATCAATGAGGTACAATTCAAAATTGGTGCATCCTCCAAAGAATTTGGTGATTTTATACAAAAAAGCATTCCCGTTTTGAGCAACAAAGAGACTTACACTTATGGCGAATCCTTTGTGGTAGAAGGTCCCTTAAATGAATCTTTAAAATGGGATTTCGCAGCCAAAGTTCCTGCATCAGCCCTTATTCAGCAAGCAGAAATTCATGCTTTTTCGAGCGAAGAAGTATTAATTTTTAAAGAACTCACGAAACTTTTTTTCCGCAAAAATGATTTGAATGAAAGCTATATGGCGCAAGTATATGCTGCATGTATGGCTGAGAATACATTGAAAATAAATCCAGCTCTTAAAAATTATTTAACGGAGTATTTGAAAAAACACACACCAAAGGGGAATCTTCAAAAAAATTGGACAACAGAGGCTCTGGCGCTAACGCCTTGGCTTGAAGTTGCAACATCGGAAGAAAATTATCTGCAGAGCTTCGCTTTGTTATTGGATGAGGTGGCCTTAATTAATTACAAACAACAAGCAATTAATGCTTTAAGGGAGAGTCAATTAGAGAATGGCGCGTGGTCGTGGGTTGGAAAGGAATATGCCAACAGAACTGTGACTTTAGATTTTTTGAATCAGCTAGTTCAATTAAAATCCAAAGGTATTACGGTGCTAGAAACAGCCACAGAAAAGGCACTTGGATTTATTGAAGAAGAATTCAATAATGACTTTAAGAGATTGACAGCCAAGGAAAAAGAACAAAATAATGGCGTTTCCCCATCGACTGTTCAATGGCTTTATGCCCGAACGGTTCTAAAAGCACCTATGACCGCAGCTTCCGATTATTACTTGCTTGCTTTGAAAGCAAAATGGGTCAAAATGGAACTAGAAAATTGGGCAATAGTTGGGAAATTAGCTAAAAAACTTGGAAATAGTGTTTGGGCTGAAGAAGTGCTTGCGGCTTTAGAGGATACAAAAATCGCCAAGCAAAAACAAGGTGAATTTTGGAATTTTTCAGACAATACCTACTATGGAAATACTTCTGGATTGGAGGCCCAGCTTCACACTATTGGGTTTTACGAATCCATGGAAAAATTTATTTCAACACGAAAAATGCGACAATGGGTAATTCAGCAAAAACAATCGAGTAATTGGAACAATATTCGAACAATTGGTTTAGCAAATGCAACACTTCTAGAAGGAAAAAAACCGCAGGAAACCAGTATGGAAATTGGCTGGGTGAATGGAGTAAAAGACAACAATGACTCGCAAGAATTTGTGCAAATAGATAAGAATCCGGAGCGTAAATTAATAGTAGATGGTTTGAAAATCAATCAAATGACGGATAATAACACCTATGTAGATTTGACGGTGAAATACACGGCGTCAGTGTCTGATATTGTTAAAAGCAATAGCGACTTTCGGGTAGAACGCCAATATTATTTGATATCAGAAGGCAAGGAAATTTTATTGAGTGAAGTCAAAAAAGCTGAAGTGAAGGTGGGTGATCGTTTTAAAGTGGTACTGAAATTAATCACTCCGAATGCTATGAGTTATGTGTATATCGCAGATCCTCGATTTTCGGGACAAGAGAATTTGGAACCAGCATCTGGTTTTAGGTATTCCGATTTCGCTTATTACGTCTCGCAACGCGATCAAAAGACGGAGTTCTTTATAGAATATTTACCCAAAGGAACAAATCAATTGTCGTATGATTTTGTTGCTACAACAGCTGGCACGATTCAAGTTCCTGCAGCGAAAACACAATCTTATTATCAACCACAAAAAGTGGCCAATTCAGCTTATTTTGAACTAAAAGTGGCAAAATAACGTTAATATTTATAGTGATGTGGAATGAAGTAGTTCGAGCTTATAGTAATTATGCAAAGTATTTAGAAAAACAAATACTGCATCCAATTGAAAACGGGCCAAGTATGTTTTATCTTTTGATAGGACTGTCGCTCTTTGTCTGGTTTTTAGAAATATATTTTCCCTGGAGAAAGAATCAAAAAATTATTAGAAAAGATTTTTGGCTGGATGCATTTTATATGTTCTTCAATTATTTTTTCTTCAATCTTATCATTTTTGCAGCTTTGTCGAGCACCACAGAGCGACTTTTCGAAAGAGCAATGTCGTGGATGGGTTTTTCTGGAGGACCTGTTTTTTCATTTTTCACTGAACTCCATTTGGGTTGGCAGTTGCTTATTTTCTTTTTGATTTATGATTTTGTACAGTGGTGTACCCACAATGCTTTGCATAGAGTTCCATTTTTGTGGAAATTTCATCGTTTGCATCACTCTGTGCTAGAAATGGGTTTTGCCGCACATCTTCGTTATCACTTCATGGAAAATATCGTTTACCGCTTGAGCCTATATATTTTTCTTTCGTATTTATTTCAGTTCGAGTTAAAATATACTTTTTGGTTATATGCAATTACGACCTTGATTGGGCATTTAAATCACGCGAACATCCCCTTGAGTTACGGACCGCTGAAATACATCTTAAACAACCCGAAAATGCACATTTGGCATCATGCTAAAAATTTACCTCATACACATCCAAAAGGAATGAATTTTGGACTGACTTTGAGTTGTTGGGATTATATTTTTAAAACACAGTATGAACCCTATTCGGGGCGTGACATTGATTTGGGATTTGAAAATGTAGAGAAGTTTCCCAAGAGTTTCCTCGAGCAATTAATAGAACCATTTAGAAAGAATGAGTAAAGGAAAATTATATTTAATAACGGTCTTGGCCTGTTTGACAATCGGACTAGCACCGCATTCACAACCACATATTTGGAAGCAAATTCAGAACATTAAGTTGGGGAGACCAATGGCAGGTATGGATTGGTTAGACGTTGTAATGCATGGCGCGCCATGGGTGGTCTTGTGCTATTTTATTGTTCGTGATCTAGTCAACTTGCGAAAAAATAAAAGTTAAATAGTCATTTTACCGATGATGCTTTGCATGTGGTCCCATTCAAGAGGCTTGGTAACAAAGTGCAAGGCGTTCTCAGATCGTTGAAATTTTTCCAAATCTCTCGAATGTTGTGAACCACTTACGATTACAAACCTAGGGCGTATCGGAATGGCGTATTTATCAAATAGCTCATTGAGTTCATCGATGAGTTCAAATCCGTCTAATTCGGGCATTAAAACATCAATTAAATATAATGCTGGAATGTCTTTGTTCACTCTTAAACGAGAAAGGGTGAATTCTATGGCTTGTGAGGGCTTGTCAAAAACATGTACCACCTCAAAAAGTTCTGTCGTTGAAAGAAACCTTTTGTGTAGTTCATTAATATCCTTATCGTCATCGATAAGTACAATTTCGCGAAGAGTAGTATGCATGGTGCAGTGAATTTCAATCAATTTACGACATTCGAAATAAGTTTCCAACTGAAATTGAATAATATTTTATGTGGAACCTTGATTTGTCTCGGGAAAAAAAGCTCCTGAAAACAGAATATATTGATGCTTAGATAATTACTGATTTTATAATCAATTTTGTTAAGCACAACGAGGTTTTACAAAACAAAAAAAGTCGATAAATTAGATTTACCGACTTCTTTTAATAGAGTGTTTATTACTTTAATAAGGTCGAAAGTGCAGTTCTTTTGGCCAACATCGCACTTAATTCGTCAATCGAAACTCGCTTCTGTTCCATAGTATCTCTATCTCTAATGGTAACTGTATTATCTTCCAACGATTCATGGTCAACAGTCACACTAAAAGGAGTACCAATAGCGTCTTGACGACGATATCTTTTCCCGATGGAATCTTTTTCATCGTACTGACAATTGAAATCGAACTTTAATTGGTCGATTATCTCTCGAGCCTTTTCGGGCAAACCATCCTTTTTTGTTAAAGGCATAATGGCTACTTTGTATGGAGCCAGTGAAGCTGGTAATTTCAAAACGACACGCTCGGAACCGTCTTCTAATTGCTCTTTTTTCAAGGATGCTGAAAGTATTGCGAGGAACATTCGATCTAAACCAATAGATGTTTCAATGACATATGGAACGTAATTTTGGTTTAATTCTGGGTCGAAATACTGTAATTTTTTCCCTGAAAATTGCTCGTGTTGCTTCAAATCAAAATCTGTTCTCGAATGAATTCCTTCCAATTCTTTAAAGCCCATAGGGAAATTGAATTCGATATCACAAGCTGCGTTGGCGTAATGTGCTAATTTGATATGGTCGTGAAAACGATAATTCTCATCACCCAAACCAAGTGCAGCATGCCATTTCAATCTATTCTCTTTCCATTGGTTGTACCATTTCATCTCTTCTCCAGGGCGAACAAAGAATTGCATTTCCATTTGCTCAAATTCACGCATTCTAAAGATAAATTGTCTCGCAATGATCTCGTTCCTAAATGCTTTCCCTATTTGTGCTATTCCAAAAGGGATTTTCATTCTTCCCGATTTTTGCACATTTAAGAAATTCACAAAAATTCCTTGGGCAGTCTCAGGACGCAAATAGATCGTGGAGGCATCACCCGCAACAGATCCCATTTCTGTAGAAAACATCAAATTGAATTGACGAACATCCGTCCAATTTTTTGAACCGGAAACAGGACAAGCAATTTCTAGATCCTCAATCAGCTGTTTTACTGCAACTAAATCATTGTTTTCTAGAGCCGAGCGCATACGGTCTTCAACAGCTTTTATCTTTTCGTTATTGCGTGTTACATTGGGGTTGGTGGCTCGAAACTGAGCTTCATCAAAAGATTCACCAAATTTCTTGATACCTTTTTCAACCTCTTTTTCACTCTTTAAACGGATTTTCTCCATGTATTCTTCCAAAAGCACGTCGGCGCGATATCTCTTTTTAGAATCTTTATTGTCAATCAAAGGATCATTAAAGGCATCTACGTGACCAGAAGCTTTCCAAGTAGTTGGATGCATAAAAATAGAAGCGTCGATTCCTACAATGTTTTCATGCATTTGAACCATTGATTTCCACCAATAGTTTTTGATATTATTTTTAAGCTCTGACCCTAATTGACCATAATCATAAGTCGCACTTAGTCCATCATATATTTCAGAAGAAGGAAATACAAAGCCATACTCTTTGGCGTGAGAAATTACTTCTTTTAATAGATCGTCTTTTTGTTCCATGCCGCAAATTTAAGTCAAGAAAAGGAAACGGTATCTAATCCTTAAGGTTTTTTGGAAAAACTATGCTCTAAGACACAAAAAAAGCGAAGTTTTGAACCTCGCTTTCTCTTAAATCTACGCAACTTTTATTCGTGAATTTGTTTAATCACCTTCGTTTGTGTTTTTTTTGTTCCTTCTGGTGTTTTTTCAGATTCAATTTGTTTCAGTTTTTCTTCGGCTTCTTGCCCTTTATAGACTTCAATTTTTTCGAGACCATTTTCAACGGTTTTTACCGTCAAGGTTTTCACTCCGTCTTTTTCTTCCATTCTAACTTCTTTGGTTTTCCCTTTTTCAATGTTTTCTGTTGTTTTACTTGAGGATCCTTGTTTTTCAACGGTCATTTTTTTAGTGGCCATTTTCTTTTTCATCTCCTCAGATTCTTTTTGTAACTCTTCCAGCTTTTGATCTGCAGCGGCCCCTTCGAAATTCTCAATGGTGGTTTTACCGTTTTCAGTGGTAGTTACTTTTAGTTTTTTAACGCCGTTTACTTCTTCAACGCTAACTTCTTTTTTCAGTTCTTTTTTACCAGATTGCGAAAATGCGGGTAAAACAAATAGTAAAAAAGCAAAAGTTGCCAATAAATTCTTCATAATTATACGTTTTATTGTTTAATCAATGATACATCAATTTTTTCGTTCGAAAAAGCTAAAAGTTGTTAAGCTTTATTCTTTTAAGTCACTCAGTATTTCACCTATGTAGTTCAAAATCTTCTCCTTACCAAAGGAAGATTCGCTGCTTGTTGAGAAATGAGGAGGCATTACTTCCCAGTATTTCAACATTTCTCTTTTGTATTTGGCTAAGTTTTTTTGAAGAACGGTACTAGATATTTTGTCTATTTTGGTAAAAACCATAGAAAAAGGGATACCTCTTTCACCGCACCAATTCATAAACTCTAAATCAATTTTTTGAGGCTCAAGTCGCGAATCTAGAAGTACAAATACATTCATCAATTGTTTGCTTCCGGTTAAATATTCAGAAATAAACTTTTCCCAAGCAAAACGAGATGTTTTTGAGGCCTTGGCATATCCATATCCTGGTAAATCAACGAGGTACCATTTTTCATTAATCAAAAAATGGTTGATTAATTGTGTTTTCCCTGGTTTTCCAGATGTTTTCGCTAGTTTTTTATTACCAACCAACATATTAATCAAGGAAGATTTCCCTACATTAGAACGGCCGATAAAGGCAAATTCTTCACGGTCGGTTGGAATTTTCTTAGCATCTGAATTGCTTATGGTAAAAACGGCTTGCTTGATTTCCACTCTGAGTTGATTTTGAAAGCAAAGTTAACCAAATTGAAAGAGTGTAGTAAAGCAAGTGAAAGGCAACTATATTTTTGTTTGACCGTTTATTTAGATAGGCATGCATTTTTTATTCACAACTTATTTTTAATTGTGGAAAAAGATTTGTAATATTTGTGGCTCGAAAATTTAGTTTTATGAAATTCTTACTTACTGTATTGGCTGTTGCTTTCTTGTTTTCCTCTTGTTCTGAAGGAAATAAGGACCAAGCTCCTCAAACAACTTTGGCAAAAGATGATGCAGTTAAGGTTGTAGGTAACCGAATTTTGACGCTAGAGATTGAAGGCATGACCTGTGTTATGGGTTGTGGAGGAACGATTCGAAAAGAATTGGCTGACACAAAAGCAATTGAATCTTGTGAATTTGAATTTGAAGAAGGCAGAGCCAAAAACACGGCTAAAATTTCATTTGACAAGGATAAAATTTCTGTAGATAAAATTATTTCAATCGTTTCAACAATTAATAAGGGTCAATTCAAAGTTGGCTCATCCGCTTCTGAAGATGTTTCTGTAAACATTCGCACGAAAGTGGAAGAAGTTTCTAGCGATAAAGCTGAAAATAGTCGAATGAAAGTAGCATCTCAAACAGAGTTTGATATTCCAAATTTTGTTGAAATCCTTGCTAGCTTTTTTCATAATTAATCTAAATTCAAGGCCTAAATAGCCAATGAAAATCCATTATCGTATTTTAGGTGAAGGCCAGCCACTGATAATTTTACATGGCTTATTCGGCTATTCAGATAATTGGCAAACTCACGCCAAAAAATTAGCAGATTATTTCAAAGTCTATCTAGTCGATCAAAGAAATCATGGACTCTCTCCCTGGTCCGAGGAATTCAATTATGATCTGATGGCTGGAGATTTAAAGGAATTACTCGATGCAGAAAAGTTAGAGTCAATTTATCTTCTTGGTCATTCGATGGGTGGAAAAACGGCCATTCGCTTTAGTCAATTGTTTCCTGAAATGGTTGAAAAACTTCTGGTTGTTGATATTGGAATCAAAACTTATCCTTCACATCACGACTCCATTTTAAAGGGTTTAAAAGCGATCGACTTGGAGACGATTACTTCTCGTTCGGAAGCAGAAGAACAAATGCTACCATTTATTCCTTCTTTTGGAGTTAGACAATTTTTATTAAAGAATTTGTATTGGGAAGAAAAAGGAAAGTTGGCCTGGAGGATGAATATCCCTGTTTTGGAGAGAGAAATAGACGTTATTTTGGCTGGTTTGCCTAAAGTAGAAATCGGCATACCGAGCTTGTTTATTCGCGGAGCTCAGTCGGATTACATTGTCGATGAGGATTTGGATACTTTAGAGTCGTTGATTTTTGACATGGACTTGGTGACAATTGAAAATGCAGGACATTGGGTTCATGCCGAAGCACCTGAAGAATTTATGGAGGCGGTTCTTGGATTTTTACTTCGCTAGAAAATGATTCGCTATTAAGCTTTTCTTCCTACTTTTTACTCATTTTTAATATCCCTAAATCAAGGCAAGATATTTGCAAATTGAATCTATATGCAGAAATTAATTTTAATCCTTTTTACATTTTTTAGTGTTACCTGCTTGTTTAGCCAAACCTCGATAAGCACCAATAGCCATGATTTTGGCGAGTTGAATGTCTTTTCTGATCGATATATGGATGTGGTTTTAAGTTCAACAGGAACCAAGAAAAACTACCTATTACGTATTAAAAAACCAAACGAAGTGGTTTTTTTAGTCAAAGGAAAAGAATTGACACAAGACAGTATCATCACAATTCGCCTGCAGGTAAACCCGAAACAAAAAGGAAAATTTAAACATGAAATTGAAATTTTCACGAGTGACAGAATGGAACCATTTTACGTGAAATTGACAGGGGACATGACCGAAAATCCTCCGAATGATTTAAATGCTTTTCAAAATTGTCCAGCTTTTGGAAGTAATCCAACGAATGCGACGGATTTTAAGATGAATATTGCTGTGATTGACGCTGAAACAAAGTTACCAATTGAAAAATCAACGGTGCACATCGTTCAAAACGGACGGTCGAAATATGCTTTTAGAACCAATGATGAAGGTAGAATCAGTGAAAAGGTTCCATTGGGTTACAGTTATTTTTATGTCTCCAAGGATGGTTATGAACCTGCAGAAACAGGAACCTACGTGAATAGCCAAAGAAATCAGTTGGTGCTTGAATTGAAGAAAAAAGAGGAATTAGTACAAATCGTACAAACTACCACTACAGAAGATCAAGTGGTGGTGATTGATTTAAATGAGTCGAGTAATGAAAAAGCGGAGGAGGAATCAATCGTGGAGTTGAAGGTGGAAGATCCTTTTAAAGAAGAGCAACCAATTGTTGAGATAAAGTTAGAGGATAAAATTAAGGAGGAAGAGGTTTTTGTGCCTACTGCATTAACGGGTTTAAGCGCATCGGATTTTAGCGAAACATATTTCAAGCCTGTCAATGTAACTTTTGTTTTAGATATTTCTTCTTCCATGCGAGCGGGAGATAAAATGGAACTTTTGAAGTTTTCTTTGAATTCTTTAAATCAACAATTAAGAGCACAAGACAAAGTGTCACTGGTTACTTATGCAGATAATGCAAGGAGTTTAATTGCACCCATTGCTGGGGATGAACGAGCGACCATGGAAAAAACAGTCGACGATCTTAAGGCCTCTGGATTAACAGCTGGAGGAGAAGGAATAAAACTGGGTTATAAAGAGAATATGAAAGGATTTTTAAGCGACGGCGCCAATCACGTAATTGTGATCACAGATGGTGCGTTTAATAGAAATTCAAAAGATTATCAGAAATATGTTCGAAAATACAAGCGCAAAGGAATCACACTGTCAATTGTAGGAATCAAGAACAAAGAAACGGACGCTGGTGAAATGGAAGATGCTGCTAAACTTGGCGGAGGGCGATATATTCCAATAATGAAATTAGCTGATGCTCAAAACAACTTGTTTCAAGAAATTCGCTTGATTACTTATAAATACTGATTAAAGAATAGACAAGATTAAGTCTTCAAGTCCATCAATAGAGATTAAGTGAATTGAATTTTCAGTTTCTTTTCCGATTGAATAAGTACTTGTAAGCTTAGTTTTTGGGTTCTCAATGGCAATTTCTCTACTTCTTTCATCAAAACTCCAAGTTCCTGTTTCAACAACCGATTCTTTAATTCCTAAATAATCATATTGATCTGTTTTTGAAAAATGCCCATCTTGATTGAAGGTAACGGTTGCTTTACGAGTAAACGCATCATTAAATTTAACGACCTGTTTCCAATTGCATTTCGTTAATTTTGAAGCAAGAGGATCGCGATTTAAATATCGACTCGTAACATCTGGAGCGTCATGACTACAAGAGAAAATGACAGTAATCATCATGAATGAATAGAATGTGAAGTTTGCAGTCATGTCTCGTTAGTTAGTTTTTCAATGCGCTTAGGCTTTCAAATATATTCGAAAAATCGCACTAAATCAAATCTTTTTTTAAAATTGGGACAATATTTTTTAAAATCTAGATTTGATAAAAACAGAAAATTGAGACAAAAGCTCAAGAATAACATGGCATTTTGGCGCCAATATTATAGTATTCCTTTCACTGATTCGTCTAAAAAAACTTTTTCGCGGTCTACAAATGGCAAGAAAGAATTTACAAAATCTTTGGCATCTTCTACCGCCGCAAGTGGAAGGCTCAATTGAAGTTCACCGACATAGTCGAAATAAATAGTTTCGTGACTCATATGGACCTTGCGTAAACCATGAAAATACACTACAGAAACCTCTCTATCTGCCAAAACGATGGCCTTTTTCGTAATTCCAATTTTCCAGCCCTTTCCTTTGGTCCCAATAAAGGCGAAGACAATACTGTCGACAAAGCCGAGTCCATAAGCTAGATAGATAGGGGTACCAAAAGGAAATATACTGTGAATTCCGAGGCAGACATACAATAAAATAAAAGCTTCTAACAAAGTGTATAGTACCGCTCTTTTTCTTCTGATGGGTGCAATGTCTTGAATAGATACAAAGCGCTTTGTTTGTCGCAAAAGCCGCATACCGAACCATCTTTTAGCACTTCTTCGCATCAGGATTAGAAAGACGAGTAACCCTAAACACCACTGAATCATAATGATATAAGGCAGTTGTGCACCTGTAGTTTTGAGAAAGTCCAAAGGCAAATCGTAACCAACGTAAATGCAAAACATCAGGATGGGTATGGTCAGAAAGAGCAGGGTAACATTGGTCATTTGATTCATCCTAAAGAGCTTTCAATTTGCGTTTAAATTCTTCGATTTTATTTTCGTGAATTTTTATTTTTGATTCTACCTCTTTTTTCATCGCATCAGCACCTTTGCTTCTCCCGAAAAACCCAAGATTATTCTCGTATTGCATGATTTCTTGCTTGAGTCTGTCTATTTGTTTGCGAATCTCGAACTTTTCTCTGTCGATTAATTTAGCGGCATCCGGACTAGCTTTCAAGGTATCAATTTTCGCCTGAAAAAGGATGGTTTCTTTTTCTTGTCCTTCTAATTTTAGGTGACTGTAATGCGAGTCTAAAGCAGTTTTGAAGTTTTGGTACACTTCATCTTTTTGCTTCATAGGTACGTGACCAATTTCATTAAATTTTGCAGCAAAATCTTTTAAATCTGCCAAAACTTGCTTGCGATCTTCACCAGGCTGATAGGCTTTTAGGGAATCAATGATAGCAATTTTTGCTGCTAAATTCGTCTCGTTTTCTTTGTCTTTTTCTTCGAAATGCGCTTGACGATTGTTGAAAAACACATCACTCGCCGAGCGAAAATCTTTCCACAATTTTTGCTCCATACGTTGACCGGCGTGTCCAATGGTTTTCCATTCTTTTTGCAAACGAATCAATTGGGCGGCTGTTTCTTTCCAGTCTGTGCTGCCTTGCAAAGCAATCGCTTTGTCAATTAACTTTTGTTTTGCCGTTATAAAATCTTTAGATTCTTCACGTAAACTTTCGAAGTATTCTTTCTTTTTAGAGAAGAATTGATCACAAATTCCTCTGAATTCTTGCCAAACTTCTTCGTTTTCCTTTTTGGATCCAAAACCAATTTTTTTCCACTTTTCTTGAAGTGTCAACAAAATTTTGGTTTGCGCTTCCCATTCCTTTACGGAGGCTAATTCTTGTGAGTTTTCCACCAAGGTTTTGGCCTCTTCAATCACAGCTTTTTTCGCATCGATATTGGCAGTCAATACTTTCCTACGTTGGTCGTAATGCTCGTTGATCTTGTCGTAAATAGCTTTTACATTGGTCCAATACCCTTCTTTTAGGCTTTCCCATTCACCATCCGTTACAGGACCAATCTCATCCCACTCGTTTTGTAAGGCCTTTAATTGCGTTTCAATTTCCTTCATAGAAGTCAGAGCTGCCAAGTTTTGTATTTTGGAAACGATGTCTGATTTCAACTGTTGATTTCTATGTAAATCGTGGTCTTTTAATTCGCGATATATTTTTACTTGGTAAAAGAAAATTTCACGCAATCTGGAATATTCCGATTGTACTTCGTCTCTTTTATCGCGGGGAATGTCACCAGTGGTTTTCCAAGCTTCGTGAATCTCATTAAAAGCCGTAAAAGCAGCGCCAATATTCTCTTCCTCTTTCACCACTTTTTCCAAACGAGTCAATAGGGTGCGTTTTTGCTTCAGATGATCTAATTGTTGTTCCTTTTTAAGGTCAGATGCATCTTTTCGTCGAATTTGAAACAAACGAAATATCTCAAAAAACTCTTCTCGAATAGGGTCTAGCTCCCGATTATTATCCAAAGGTTCGCCAGCTTCTAACTGAGCAACTTGCTTCAAAC
>JAHKAT010000128.1 GCA_018825925.1 Bacteroidota bacterium
ATCATTGCCTTATTTGGAGGGTTTGCTGGTATAATTGCTACTTGTTCGAAGAAAAAAGGGAATGTATTGCCGGGCGCCGCTATTGCAACAGCCTTGATGCCGCCTCTTTGCACTGTGGGATATGGTTTGGCAACGTGGCAACCTGCTTTTTTTGGAGGGGCCTTTTACTTGTTTGCAATCAACTCCGTTTTTATAGCACTATCGGCAATGATTGTGTCCTATGCCTTAAAAATGCCTGCCAGAGGATTTGTAACCAATATGAAGAAAAAACAAGCACGAGTAGTTATTTACAGCGTGATTATTCTAACGTTTATACCTAGTTTGTTTTATGGTTTGAAACTTGTTAAAAGAGAAAATTTTAACTCCAATGCACAGCGATTTGTGCAAGAAGTTGCCTTTGTTGATGATCACCTATTGCTTAAACATTCTATTGACGATTTAAACTTTCGAATTGATCTAATTTACGGTGGTGGAGAATTCAATGAAAATACTCGAAAAAACATTTTAACAAAAGCTAAAAAGGCTAATATTGATCCAAAATCAATTTCAATTCTACAAGGATTACAAACTAAAAATTACGACAATGAATTTGACAATCTAAATGATATTCAATTTAAAATAAGCGACTTAACCTCTATTATCGACAGACAAAATCAGCAAATAGATAGTTTAAAATTTGGGAAAATAAAACTATCAAAGAATCTCATTGATAGCATTCATTTTAATTTTCCTGAGATTATTGCCTTGGATTTAAATGAAAAGCACCTGATTCGTTTTGATACTACATTAGTGGTGAAAAATTTTCAACTTACCTCCAACAAAGTTTTGAAATCTTCCCGTCGCGATTCAATTGTTCAACTCATCAAACTCAAATTGCCAAAAGACTCTTTAAAAGTTAGTTTTTCTCTTTAAATTCTCTGTTTATCTTTCCCTTTAAAATACAGGACATCAACGAATATTAAAAACTTAGCAGAAACGCTATTGATTTGAGGATTCTCGAATAAGGTTTCAAAGGTGTTGAGGTAGGTTTCGTTTCCTGCGTTTAAACTGCTGAAGATATTGTTTTTAAAAAATATCAAAAACTCACAACCCGGATAAAAAACCCATTTATAATTTACGTCAATTGTGAATGCATTAAAACTTCTATTGTGCACTGAATTCCCATTTTCGGCAGTAGCAAAATAATCGTTTCTAGTTTTATTGCCATCCTCTTTTAAATTTGAGAAATACAAATAATTTACTTTTTGCCAATAATGTCTCAAGCGAAATTCCATTCCCATTCGTTTACTGAAAATCACCTCACTAAATATTGAATTGGTCACGATATCCCTGTCACGTGTACCTAAAACAATATGATCAATAGGTGCGCCATTCAAATTCAAAACAGACTTTCCTGCCACAAAGCCGAAATCGTTGTAATATTTCTCGAATTGAATAGAATAAACCAAAAAGAAGCGCGAAGAGAACTGGAAACGTGGCGAAACATTCAAACTATTATAGGATTGAATACCATTCATAAAAGTCCGCCGCGAGGCTCTTACATCTAAGGCAAGAGGTTTAGAATAATCACTACTATAAAATCCACTTAATCGGAAACTAGGATCCAAATTGACTGGAACTCCTAACATTCTTGATTCAAAATGGTCTACAAAGCCAAAGGGATAAAGATCTCCATTTACTCCACAGGTAAGAAAATTTTTAAACGTCGTCACTATACCTCCATTCACATTGAACGAGTTATATTTTGAAGGGGAATACAGCTCCTTGTAATTCATTCCAAAATCAATGAATTTTCGTAGTAAGCGACCTTTCGGAATAAAATCTTTGTACCCCCAGGCTGCTGAATAGCTTCGACTATTGTTTGACATTAAAAATCCTAAATCATTCGGGTCGTAGGTATCTGATTCTTCATAATAGGACAATGAATAATTGTATCGTCCTTGCACCTTACCGGCAGAAGTAAAAAACACATGACCAAATCGAAACTTGTCATCTTGAAAAATAGTAGATTGTTTGTAGGTTGACTGTACAGTATAATTACGGTCCTCAGAAAAGAATTGTGTATTAGCCACAGTCACATTTGCATCTCGATTAGAACCTTCCCTCGAAACATTCGTGTTTAGTATAGAAACCCGTCCGTTATTCACCAAATTTTGAGAAAAAACAGTCACATTATAATTTGTTAACGGATTAGTCTCAACGTTTCGTTTATTGCCCAAAGAGTCCTCAATCATTGCAAAGGTTCGCCCTTCAACTGCATTAAAAACCCCTATACCGAGTCCGGAAGTGGTTCTGCCTGAAATTTTAGTTGCATTTACTAAAGGAGATTTAGAAGTGTTTTCAACAACTCGTTCTCCTTGCTTTAATTCATTGAACGGTTTTCGAAAATTGTAGGGAATAGCACCAATTCTTCGGGAGTAAAATACATCACCAATACCAAACAAATCAGTGCCTTCTTTAAAAAAAGCTCTATTCTCAGCAAATTGAACTTCAAACGGCCCTAAGTTTAAGATTTGATTATCTGATACTGTTTGTCCAAAATCTGGCACCAAAGTCATATCCAATGTAAAAGCATCACTTATCCCCCATTTTAAATCTACTCCCCCAGTTGTTCTACTTTGAAAAACCTGCTTTTTACTATTTGGGTCATACACGCTTTCTAAGTAGGTGATTCCGTATGGTGAAAAGGACAAACGCAAGGGTGGTTTAATATTTTCTAATCCGAGTAGTCTTCCAGATTGTGAAATAACCCCATATTTATTAGGATCTACAGGACTCCAAAAGCTGCTTTCTCTTGTTCTTCTGATCTGCCTTTCAAAGTTTATATTCCATGTTTGAACCTCTTTTTCAGGAAATCGAAGTGCCGAATATGGAATTCGCATTTCGACTGTCCATCCGTTGTCAAATTTACCAACCCTACTTTTCCAAACTGCATTCCAGCTATAATCGAATTCTTCTTCATTCACCAGAGCATCTAGCTCTACCCCAGCTGCGGTGACATAAAAAGCGAAAGCATTTAAGGAATTTCCGTAGGTATCTAGGGTAACACCAACATAATCACCATTGCCAAAGTTATCGCGTTGCGTCAAAAAATAAGAGATAGAATCTGGATGATCGTACACCTTAGCAGCAAAGTAAATCGCGTCTTCTGTATATATTAATTGACACTGCGTTTGGTGACTTGGTTTGCCATTTACGTTCGGATAGTTCATTACAAAATCACCTGTCCAATTGCCATTCAACCAAACCTGCTCCTCTAAAACTCCATCAATCTTGATTTCTTCATTGGAATACTTTATGGTGTACTCTTTTTGCCCATTCAAATTAAGAACAGTGAGAGCAAAAACAAAGCATAAGTAAAAACGCATAAAGACTATCCTTCAAATTAATTAGCTTTGAAGTGGCGCAAAATTATAGATTTATGAAGAAACTGATACTCTATCTTGGAATATTAACAATTTTAATATCGAGCTGTGACCTAAAATACACGCCACCACTAACTCCGTTGACGAAAGAAAAAAACCGCCAAGATTCTATTCAAAATTATTTAAGGACTAGTTTTCAAAAAGATAGCACCACTTATGAATCGATTGCCTTTTCAAAAAGTCAGATGATCAAGCCTATCTCTTTTAAAG
>JAHKAT010000129.1 GCA_018825925.1 Bacteroidota bacterium
GTGATCATGTTTTTAACATAGTCAGCGTGGCCCGGGCAGTCTACGTGTGCGTAGTGACGGTTCGGAGATTCGTATTCTACGTGGGAGGTAGAAATGGTGATACCACGCTCACGCTCTTCTGGTGCATTGTCGATACCGTCAAACGCAACGGCAGCACCGCCCCATACTTCGGAACATACGCGGGTCAGAGCCGCAGTCAGAGTGGTTTTACCGTGGTCAACGTGACCGATAGTACCAACGTTTACGTGGGGTTTTGAACGTTCAAACGTTTCCTTTGCCACAGCCAAGTCCTCATAAAAGTCTGATGATCCGGCGGGCAGGATCCGTAATCCTGGCACGCCCATAAGGGCCGCAATCATACCCCGGAAGGCAAAACTGTCAACTCCCGGCCTGTTATTTCACAGCAGATACGTCAGCCGATGGACCCGGCAGCGGCGCAACACAGATAACGGAGCGGCTGAAATTGCTTATTTTTCAGCCTGCAGCGCAAATTTCTTGGTAAAACCTGCCTCTGCAGATCAAAAACGACGAGAAAAAGGAGGAGAAAACAGGTAAAGTAGCGCGCGAATTTTGTCTCTGCTAACCGAGTAATGTTATGACAGATCTTTCCTTATACAGAAACATTGGTATTTTCGCCCACGTTGATGCGGGCAAAACGACCACCACCGAACGTATCCTGAAGCTGACCGGTAAAATCCACCGTCTGGGCGAAGTACACGATGGCGAATCCACCACCGACTTCATGGAACAGGAAGCTGAACGCGGTATTACCATTCAGTCTGCGGCGGTGAGCTGTTTCTGGAACGGCCACCGTTTCAACGTTATTGACACCCCTGGACACGTTGACTTCACCGTTGAAGTATATCGTTCCCTGAAAGTACTGGACGGCGGTATCGGCGTATTCTGTGGTTCAGGTGGTGTTGAGCCACAATCTGAAACCAACTGGAGATTAGCCAATAATTATAATGTTCCTCGTATTGGATTCGTAAACAAGATGGACCGTCAAGGTGCAGATTTCTTGAACGTTTGTAAGCAAGTGAAAGAAATGTTGGGTAGCCACGCGTTGCCTTTGCAAATCAATATCGGTGCTGAAGATAATTTTCAAGGGGTTGTTGATTTGATCAACTTCCGTGGAATTACTTGGAACGAGGAAGACAAAGGAATGACTTTTCAAGAGATTCCAATTCCAGATGACGTAATGGAAGAAGCTACAATGTTGAGAGAGCAATTACTCGAAGCAGTAGCTGAATTCAATGATACGTTGATGGAAAAGTATTTCGTTGATCCACAATCTTTAACGGAGCGTGAAATCCTTGACGCATTGCGTGAAGCGACTATCTCTGGTAAAGTAGTTCCAATGATGTGTGGTACTGCCTTTAAAAACAAAGGTGTGCAAGCAATGTTGGATATGGTGATGGAAATTTTGCCTTCTCCATTGGATATTGGTTCTATCGATGGAATTGATCCTAAAACGGATGAGCCTACATCTCGTAAGCCATCTTTGGATGAGCCTTTCGCAGGATTAGCATTTAAAATCGCAACCGATCCTTTCGTTGGTCGTTTGTGTTTCGTAAGAGCATACTCTGGTAAATTACCTGCAGGTTCTTATGTATACAATACACGTTCTAATCAAAAAGAGCGTATCTCTCGTATCTTCCAAATGCATGCTAACAAACAAAATCAAATTGATGTGTTAGGAGCAGGGGATATCGGTGCAGTTGTTGGATTTAAAGATATCCGTACAGGAGACACTTTGTGTGACGAAAAACACCATATCGTATTGGAGTCAATGAATTTCCCAGATCCAGTAATTGGTATTGCTATTGAGCCTAAAACTCAAGCAGATGCTGATAAATTGGGTACAGGTTTAAATAAATTGGCGGAAGAAGATCCAACTTTCCAAGTTCATACAGACGATGAGTCAGGGCAAACGATTATCTCAGGAATGGGTGAGTTGCACTTGGATATCATTGTTGACCGTTTGCGTCGTGAATTTAAAGTGGAGGTGAATCAAGGAGCTCCTCAAGTTTCTTACCGTGAGAACATCACTGTGCCAGTTGATCACCGTGAGGTTTACAAAAAACAATCAGGTGGTCGTGGTAAATTTGCCGATATATTGGTAAAAATCACTCCGCAAGATGATCCAGAAAAAACAGGATTAGAGTTCGTTAACTCTATTAAAGGTGGTAACATTCCTCGTGAATTTATCCCTTCAGTAGAAAAAGGATTCAAAGAATCTATGAAGAATGGTGTAATGGCCGGATATCCTGTAGAAGCAATGAAAGTAGAATTGTTAGATGGTTCATTCCACGCTGTCGATTCAGATTCATTGTCTTTCGAGATTTGTGCGAAAATGGCTTATAAAGCTGCTTTGCGTCAAGCTAAACCAGTTTTATTGGAACCAATCATGAAATTAGAAGTGGTTACTCCAGAAGAAAACATGGGTGATGTGGTAGGTGATTTGAACCGTCGTCGTGGTTTGATGAAAGGTATGGATGATAAAAACGGAGCAAAAGTTTTGAAAGCAGATGTTCCATTGTCAGAAATGTTCGGTTACGTAACACAGTTGCGTACAATGTCATCAGGACGTGCTACCTCGTCTATGGAGTTCTCACATTTTGCTGAGGCACCAAAGAATGTAGCAGAAGAGGTTGTTGCCAAAATGAATGGAAAAGTTTCCGCTTAATTTGTAAGAAAATGAGTCAAAAAATTAGAATAAAATTAAAGTCGTACGATCACAATTTAGTGGACAAATCGGCGGAGAAAATCGTTAAAACGGTTAAAGCAACTGGTGCTGTAGTAAGTGGACCAATTCCATTGCCAACACACAAGAGAATTTACACAGTTTTAAGATCTCCACACGTTAACAAAAAAGCACGTGAGCAATTTGAATTGTGTGCATACAAACGTTTGTTAGATATCTACAGTTCTTCTTCTAAAACTGTTGATGCTCTAATGCGCTTGGAATTGCCAAGTGGCGTTGACGTAGAAATAAAAGTTTAATTAAGTAAAATAGATAAAAGATGCCAGGAATAATTGGTCGAAAAGTCGGGATGACTAGTATCTACAGTGCCGAGGGTAAGGCAATGCCATGCACAGTGATAGAAGCTGGTCCTTGCGTAGTTACGCAAGTGAAGACACAAGACACAGACGGTTACGAAGCCATTCAGTTGGGTTTCGGAGAGCGTAAAGAAAGAAATACGCCAAACGCACTTAAAGGTCATTTCAAAAAAGCCAACACTACACCAAAAACAAAATTGGTAGAGTTTAAAGGTTTTGAAGCTTTGAACCTAGGTGATGTTGTAAATGCTGATGTATTTGCAGAAGGAGAATTCGTTGATGTAGTCGGGACTTCTAAAGGAAAAGGTTTTCAAGGGGTTGTTCGTCGTCATAATTTTGCGGGTGTGGGTCAAGCTACTCACGGTCAGCACAACAGACTTCGTGCACCAGGTTCTATCGGAGCTTGTTCTTATCCATCACGTGTATTCAAAGGAATGCGCATGGCTGGACAAATGGGAAACAAGCGAGTGATGATGGAAAATCTACAGATTTTGAAAGTATTGACAGATAGAAATCTGATTGTAGTTAAAGGTTCTATTCCAGGAGCTAAAGGTTCAATCGTAACAATTGAGAAATAATGGAAGTAAAAGTATTTGACGCAACAGGAAAAGCTACTTCTAAGAAAGTAACGCTATCAGATAATATCTTCGGAATTGAGCCAAATCAACACGCAATTTATTTAGATGTAAAGCAACATTTGGCGAACCGTCGTCAAGGAACGCACAAATCTAAAGAGAGAGCAGAGATATCTGGATCTACTAAAAAGATCAAAAAACAAAAAGGAACTGGTGGAGCACGTGCTGGTAGTATCAAATCTGGTACTCGTGTAGGTGGTGGTCGTATTTTCGGTCCACGTCCTCGTAACTATTCTTTCAAATTAAATATCAAGTTGAAAAGATTGGCGCGTAAGTCAGCTTTCGCATTTAAAGCGCAAAATGATGCTTTGATGGTGTTGGAAGATATGACCATGACCGCTCCAAAAACACAAGAGTTTATCGCTTTGATAAACAACTTGAAATTAGAGAATGAAAAAGTTCTTTTGATCTTGGGTTCTAAAAATGACAATGTTTATTTGTCTTCTCGTAACCTAGGAAAAGTGAAAGTCGTAACAGCTGACTCTGTAAATACATATGATGTATTAAATGCACGTAAAGTTGTTTTGGCTGAAAGTTCAATTGAAGTAATCGAAAAGATTCTAAACTAATTGATGATGAAAGCAATTATTAAAAAGCCTATCATAACTGAAAAAGCAACTGCGGCAAGCGAAAAGCAAAACCGTTTTACTTTTGAAGTAGATAAAGGAGCAAATAAGCTCGAAATAAAAAGAGCCGTCGAAAAAATGTATTCAGTGAAGGTAACTGAAGTGCGTACAATGATCTATGGCGGTGGGAAATCCTCAGTGAAACACACAAATAGAGGTATCGTTGAGCAACCAAGCAATCCAACCAAAAAGGCGATTGTGACCGTAGCAGAAGGAGAAACGATTGATTTATTTAATAACTTTTAAGTAGTTACAAGAAAATGGGTCTTAAAAAATTCAAGCCTACAACTCCAGGGCAGAGACACAAAATCAACAGTACTTACACTGAAGTAACAACCAATGTTCCTGAAAAGAGCTTGATTGCGAAAAAAAGTAAGTCTGGGGGTCGTAACAATGATGGTAGAATGACTATGCGCTACATGGGTGGTGGTCATAAACAAAAATACCGTATCATTGATTTCAAAAGAGACAAGCAAGGTGTCCCTGCAACTGTGAAAACGATCGAGTACGATCCAAATCGTACAGCACGTATCGCATTATTATTCTATGCAGATGGAGAAAAACGTTACATTATCGCACCGGATGGTTTGAAGGTAGGTGATAACGTTCTTTCTGGTCCAGCTGTAGCTCCAAATGTTGGAAATGCACTTCCTTTAAGTGACATTCCACTAGGTACCGTAATTCATAACATTGAATTGGTTCCTGGTAAAGGAGGAGCAATCGCTCGTGGTGCGGGAACGTACGCACAATTGAACGCCCGTGATGGACGTTTTGCAACGATCAAGTTACCTTCTGGTGAAACAAGATTAATCTTGTTGACGTGTATGGCAACGATCGGTTCTGTATCCAATTCTGAACACAATTTGGTGGTGTCTGGTAAAGCAGGTCGCTCACGTTGGTTAGGACGTCGTCCTCGTGTACGTGGTGTCGTGATGAATCCAGTAGATCACCCGATGGGTGGTGGTGAAGGAAGAAATTCTGGAGGTCACCCTCGTTCTCGTAACGGTATGCCAGCAAAAGGCTACAAAACCCGTTCGAAGAAAAAGTATTCAGATAAGTTTATTGTCGAAAGAAGAAAAAAATAATAGGATATGAGTCGCTCGTTAAAGAAACCACCTTTCGTTCATTACAAGTTAATGAAAAGAGTGGATGATGCACAAACAGCAGGAAGCAAGGCGGTGATCAAAACTTGGTCACGTGCTTCAACCATTACTCCCGACTTCGTTGGAATGACGTTTGCCGTACATAACGGTAACAAATTTATTCCAGTGTATGTAACAGAGAATATGGTAGGTCACAAATTAGGAGAATTCGCACCAACGCGTAATTTCCGTGGCCATGGAGGTAATAAGAAAGATAAAAAACGATAAATAGCAAAAGTCATGGGTGCTAGAAAACGGCTAAGAGCTGAAGCTATTAAGGAGAACAACAAATCGATTGCATTTGCACGATTGAACGATTCTCCTATCGCTCCAAGAAAGATGAGATTAGTTGCAGATCTTGTAAGGGGAGTAGAAGTGAATAAAGCTCTAAATTTATTGCAACATAACTCGAAGAATGCGTCGACGAGTCTTGGTAAACTTTTGCGTTCAGCAATCGCTAACTGGGAACTTAAAAACGAAGGTGCAAACATCGAAGAAGCAAACTTAATTGTAAAATCAATCGAAGTGGGAGGTGGCGCTATGTTAAAGCGTATCCAAGCTGCTCCGCAAGGAAGAGCTCACCGTATCCGCAAGAGATCAAACCACGTTACCATCACCATCGATGGAACCAAATAATAATTGAAGAATGGGACAAAAAACGAATCCAATTGGAAATAGATTAGGTTTCATCCACGGATGGGAATCTAACTGGTATGGTGGTGACAAATACAAGGACAAACTCGTAGAAGACGATAAAATCCGTAAATATTTGAACGCGCGTTTGTCGCGTGCTAGTATCGCTAAAATAATCATTGAGCGTACGCTTAAATTGGTTACCGTTACAATCAACACGGCTCGTCCGGGTGTAATTATCGGAAAAGGCGGTCAAGAGGTTGACAAACTAAAAGAAGAGTTGAAGAAATTGACGAAAAAAGAGATCCAAATCAACATTTTCGAGGTGAAACGTCCAGAATTGGATGCTCGTTTAGTGGCAGATGGTATCGCTCGTCAGTTAGAAGCACGTATTTCATTTAGACGTGCAATTAAAATGGCAATCGCGAGCACTATGCGCATGGGAGCTGAAGGAATCAAAGTTAAGATCTCCGGACGTTTGAATGGCGCAGAAATGGCGCGTACAGAGATGTACAAGGATGGACGTACTCCGTTACATACGTTCAGAGCTGACATCGATTATGCAGTTTCCGAAGCTCATACAACTTATGGTCGCTTGGGTATCAAAGTGTGGATATGCAAGGGCGAAGTGTATGGTAAGAGGGATTTATCTCCAAATGTCGGTATGACATCTGCAACTGGGAATAACAGCGGTGGTGGAAATCGTCGTCCAGCAGCAGGAGGTGGTAAAAGAAAGAAGAAATAAGAAACAGGTAAAAATCTAAAGAAGATGTTACAACCAAAAAGAACCAAATTTAGAAGAGTTCAAAAAGGACGAAACAAAGGTATTGCCCACAGAGGTAGCACCATCGCTTTCGGATCTTTTGGATTGAAGTCTTTGGAGCCAGGATGGATTACCTCACGCCAAATCGAAGCGTCTCGTATCGCAGTAACCAGATACATGAAACGTGAAGGGAAAGTGTGGATCCGAATTTTTCCAGACAAACCTGTTACCTCTAAACCAGCCGAAGTTCGTATGGGTAAGGGTAAGGGTGCTCCAAGTCACTGGGTAGCAGTTGTTAAACCAGGACGCATCATGTTTGAAGCGGACGGTGTTCCTTACGAAGTTGCTAAAGAAGCACTACGTTTGGCAGCGCAAAAAATGCCTGTGAAGTGTAAATTCATTGTTCGCAATGATTATGTTAAACCATCAGGTAAATAATAGTCCAAATGAAACAAGCAGAAATCACAAAATTATCAGTAAAAGATATCCAAGGTAAATTGGTAGACTTAAGCGATAAACTTATGCGTATGAAATTAACGCATGGAGTTTCTCCAATTGAGAATCCAATTCAAATCAAGGATCTTAGAAAAACGGTTGCTCGTTTGAATACTGAATTAACCAAGCGAGAAGCTCAAGCTTAGGCTTGAATTAAAGTTAAAAGCTTATATGGAAAAGCGTAATTTAAGAAAAGAGCGTATCGGAGTTGTTACTAGCGACAAGATGGACAAGTCTATCGTAGTTGCTGTAGAACGAAAAGTTAAACACCCGAAATACGGTAAGTTCGTGAAGAAGACTTCAAAATTCTTCGCTCACGACGAAAGAAATGAGTGCAATATCGGTGACACGGTACGCATCATGGAAACCAGACCTTTAAGTAAGTTAAAGAACTGGAGAT
The DNA here is from genome assembly GCA_018825925.1 of Bacteroidota bacterium. GTDB lineage: Bacteria > Bacteroidota > Bacteroidia > Flavobacteriales_D > Crocinitomicaceae > UBA2040. Next base: position 7,755 of record JAHKAT010000129.1, read on the forward strand.
TAATAGAAATTGTCGAAAAAGCTAAATAATTTTTAGTAATGATACAACAAGAATCAAGACTTGCAGTAGCAGATAACTCCGGAGCGAAGACGGTTTTGTGCATCCGCGTATTGGGTGGAACAAAACGACGTTACGCGTCCGTTGGAGATAAAATCGTAGTTGCTGTCAAGAGTGCAATGCCCTCTGGAGCTGTCAAAAAAGGACAGGTTGCCAAGGCGGTGGTTGTAAGAACAAAAAAGGAAGTACGACGTGCTGACGGTTCTTACATTCGGTTTGATGATAACGCTTGCGTTATCTTAAACGCAACAGGGGAGATGAGAGGAACCCGTATTTTTGGACCAGTTGCTCGTGAGCTTCGTGAAAACAATTACATGAAGATTGTATCACTGGCTCCCGAAGTACTTTAAAAATTGTAAATCATGCAAAAGAAGTTACACATTAAAGTAGGAGACACAGTGAA
>JAHKAT010000130.1 GCA_018825925.1 Bacteroidota bacterium
TGTACTTTGAGCCGACATTAATTTCATAAATTGTTTGCGACTATTTTCAGGCACGTAACCTTTGAATTCTATATTCTTAATTGTTTCAAGAATTAATTTGACGTGTTCTTGCACAATGCAACCATCATTTGCATCCACCCAGCCTTGATTAGTCCTTTTTATTTCAAACTTTAAACCTGCGGCGTCTGAAATAATCAATCGATCTACTTTAGAAGTATCCGCCACAGAGAAATTGATAAGCTCTGTCATCGATTTTCCATCATTTTTAAATAAATGATTCACATACCAACCCAATAGTGAGATTACAAGGAGGATAGACAATAAAACGATTAATTTTTTTTTCTGTGTCATGATATTATTTTGCGTATTTGCGTTTACGGATGTAAAAGAAAAATAGTGCTGCTAAAACAACAATTAGATTGGGCAAAATCAGATTTAAAGCTTTATAAAAACCGGAAGACAATTTGACTTTTTCACTATCTATTTGATGTATATCGATTTGCCTGCTTCGAATATCAAGCACGCTATTATCGCCCATTAAATAATCCACACTATTCTGAAAAAACTCTTGATTACCATGGAAAATGCGAATTCCAAGTTCCATTAATTTGGGGTTGAAACGTAGGTCATTGTATGGCTTTGGACGATACATATATTGGTTGCCGGATGCATTCAGCGTACTGTCGTATTCATTCTTTATAAAATCACCATTAGAAACCACAAAAACCTTTCCTTCTTTGGTACTTTTTTCCTTGAATTTTGCGATAGGATTATTGGCAAATTCATCAATTATGCGGTTTTTAAAGTGCGAATCAAAAAATCCTTCAGCCAAACCTGCCAAGCACAATTTATTGATTTCATTTTCGATGTCTGCCGCAAAACGAGGGTTTTTTCCATAATTCATCGGCATTCCTAAGCTGACCATTGGTGCGAGCCCAGAAGGCATACTATTGGTAGATGAAGTTAATACAGGAGTCAAGGCCACATTCTCTTTTGGAATAAACTGTATTTCACTCACATATTCTAAAAGCACGGGCTCTAAATTCCTCGAAATTGGATGTTGAGAGGGCGTTGCTAAAACTGCGTAGTACCAAGGAATTACTGTTTGTTTTGCTGTTGGCACAACTTTCGGAGAACACCTCGCATCGATCACATAATTCTCATTAACTTTTAACCCGTAATCAAAGAGCATTTGATTTAAGCCCGTGTTAGTTCTTGTGGTATGCGAATTTCCCTTGGTATTTAAAGAATCTTCAGACAATTCTAGGGCATCCACGAAGCACATCAATCGTCCACCACGCATTACAAATTGATCTATGATGTATAAATCCTTATCAGAAAATCGCGATTTTGGCTGCGCAATTATCAATCCATCAAGATCGTCTAATGCTGCCAATGAATCGTTGATTTCAATGTCGCGTAAAATGTAATAAGGTGAAATTAAGGCTCTTGCTCTTTGTGTTTCAGGAAAGGTTAACTCATTGTGACCTTTTAAGAAACCAATAATAGGTTTTTTCTTTTCAACGGCTCTTCGAATAGAGGAGATTAAAATATACTCAAGATTATTCACTGAATTTTCAATAATACTCTGTAAACCATCTAACTGATATGGTTTTCCTGGAGAGGTTCCAGGTAAAAATTGAATCACATTGACCGATGAGCCACCGTATTCAATTACAGCACCTGGCCATACAAGCATTTGACTTTGTTGACCGTCTTTGGTGAAAACAATATCCATAGGAACAATTCCTTTTCCTTTGTTGTAAATCGTTTCGAAAAGTTGTTGTTGCTCACCCTCTGTGCCCGTATTTGGGTTGATAAATTCGTATTCAATACGTTTACCAGCAAACTGTTTGAATTCTTTTAGTTTGTCTTCAATCGCATCTCTGAAATATTGTAAATCGGAGGGCAAATTACCGTTCAGATAAATTTTAAGATAAAGACGGTTGCTGAAGTTTTCTTCGTTTTCAAGGTAATTGATTGTTCCTTCAGAAAGTGAATATCTACGGTCTTTTGTCGCATCTATTCTAGCATTTACAAAAGAAGCTACTATGTTGACTAAAATTAATGCAACCACCAAAACGGTTAGAAAAGTCCAGTTAAATATTCCTTTAAAGAATGATTTTTTTTCGTTCATGCTCGACTTATTTTTTTAGGCTTTTAACAACGGTGAGTGCACCAAAAAGAAACAATGTAATTACAGAAAAGAAATAGATGATATCCTTGGTATCGATAATTCCCTTTTTGATAGAATCATAATGAAAAGAGATTCCGATATATTGAAAAACGGTATCAAAACTGCCTAATAACTTGTAAGAACCTAATAGATTGAAGCCGTCATAAAACAACCAACAAATAAACATGGCCAAAATAAAAGCTACGATTTGACTGCTTGTTATGGAGGAGGCAAACAATCCAATGGAGACAAATACAGCTCCCAATAAAATTAAACCCAAGTAGGAGGTAAGAGTAGCTCCTGAATCGATAGTTCCAACTGGATTTCCCAATTGGTACATAGAGTAAAAATAAACCAAGGTTGGTAGTATGGATACAACGACTAAGGTAACGCCCGCGAGATATTTTGCAAGAATAATCTGAAAATCAGATAGTGGCCGAGTAAACAGTAACTCGATGGTGCCCGTTCTTCTTTCTTCTGCTATAGAGCGCATTGTAATTGCGGGTATTAGAATTAAGAAAATAACAGGCGAGAGATTAAAAAACGGAATTAAGTCGGCCTCAGCACCTTCTAGTAAGTTAGTGTTTTCAGAGATAACCCAGTGAAATAGGCCAGAAGAGATTAAATAAATAAATATAAATATATACCCTATAATTGAACTAAGAAAACTGCGGATTTCTTTCAGATAAAGTGCCTTCATTGCTGTTTCGACGATTTTTGGGTCAAATTTAAAAATATCCTAGCAATCCCATGCATGTAGTTAGGTACAATGAGTCATTTGAAGCATTCTTTTACTAATCGGTGTCTTGTGGAAAACTTTAAGATACGTTTCGTTCAACATAACGAATGATACTTTTAGCTATATCTTTTCCTGTGGCGTTTTCAATCCCTTCTAGTCCAGGCGAGCTGTTTACTTCTAGAATCAAGGGACCGCGGGCACTTTGAAGCATGTCCACACCAGCAATTCCTAAACCCATGGCCTTGGCTGCTCTTAAAGCTGCGTTTTCCTCTTCGTCAGTAAGTTGAATTATTTCAGCAGAACCACCACGATGTAAATTAGATCTAAATTCACCCGGTTTTCCTTGTCTTTTCATTGCGCCAACAACAACCCCGTCAACGATAAAAGCCCGAAGATCCGCTCCTTTTGCTTCTTTAATAAATTCTTGAATAATGACACGAGCTTGCAGACCATTAAATGCCTCAATAACGGAAGCAGCTGCATTTTCATTGTTTGCCAAGACCACCCCAAGACCTTGTGTGCCTTCTAAAAGTTTAATCACACAAGGTGCCCCGCCAACTTCTTTTAAAATACTAGCGGTATGTTTTGAATAGTTGGAGAAAACAGTTTTAGGCATTCCTAATCCAGCTCTTGAAAGTATTTGTAAACTTCTTAGTTTATCGCGTGACCTCACCAATGCTTGAGATTCTATAGCGCTAAACACATGCATCATTTCAAACTGTCGCACCACAGCAGTTCCATAAAAAGTAACGGAAGCGCCGATGCGTGGAATTATTGCGTCAATATTGGTTAAAACTTCATCCTTGTAACGAATCACAGGTTTTTTCTTCTCGATAACGATGTCGCATTTGGAGTGATCAACGACGATCATTTCATGTCCTTTTTGTTCTCCAGCCTCTATTAACCTAGAAGTAGAATAGAGTTTTGGATTACGAGAAAGCACTGCAATTTTCATACTATATTTTGTTGTTTGCTAAGGTTGTTATTTATTTTCTCAA
>JAHKAT010000131.1 GCA_018825925.1 Bacteroidota bacterium
AAGGTGAAAGTAAACGGTGAGGATGGTAAATATGCTGCCGTTATTAAAACCAAAGAAATTCAGATCTGAGCATCACTGTAAAAAAGGAAAACATAGCCTATACCTCGACCTACATTTCCAAAGGAGAGATCAAAAAAGCAGTTGAAACAAAGAGTGTGAAATTGAGTCCCAAAGATTTGACTGCCAAAGAATTGGTGATGGGTGAGGAATATGAAATTGCAGATATTATTTATCAAACCAATAGTGCCGAGCTTTCGTCTTCCTCAAAGTTTGTACTTCGTCAATTTGCAAATTACTTAAAAGAAAACAAAAGTATTTCGGTAGAAATTGGTGGTCACACTGACGATATTGGTGATGATTATTTAAACCTAGAACTTTCAGAAAGTAGGGCGAAAGGTGTAAAGTCATATTTGATTTTATGTGGTGTTGAGGCGGAACGATTGAGCTCTAGAGGTTATGGAGAAACGGCTCCAAAGGTAGCGAATGACTCAGAAGAAAATAGAGCATTAAATAGACGAACTGTTTTTAAAATTTCGAACCTTTAGAAACCAACCTTAGAAACATTCAGATCTACCAATTCCTTAAATCCAGGAAGTTTGCCAGTTTCGCTGTATTGCCAGTGAAGTACTTGTGAGTCTGTCAAAGCAACAGGGCGTTGACTGTAGGCGGCAATCCAAAAATAATAACCCGGAAATTTGTTTTTGAATTTAGTTTCATAGAAACTCAAAGAAGTATAAATCAAAGGTCGATAGCCCGTTTGCATTTCCACTTCGCTCAGCCAAATTTTCATTTTTGCGATAAGGTCATCATCGCTAAAACCTTCATTTTCGACATCTAAAACCGGCGGAAGATCAATTTCTCTAGGTTTCCAGTGAGTTAAAAAGTGAGTAGCTTGTTCGCGAGGGCGCGCCATGGGATCGAAAAAGTGGTAAGCACCATTCATTATACCTAAACCGTTGAGCTCAGCTCGATTGATTTCCCAGCGAGTGTCCACGTGGCTCAAGCTTTCGGTGGCTTTGCAATAAACGAATCGAATCAAAGTGTCGTAGCGCAATTGATTGAAGAGTAAATTCCAATCAATTTTTCGTTGGTGATGCGAAACATCAATACCAGAAGATGCAAATCCTTCAGGAATATTTAAAACAAATTCAGATTTTACAATTTTGTTTCTGGCAACTTTCTCTTTTTTAAACACCCAAAAAAGGAGGGCGCAGGAAATAACGACAGCCACGCTAATAATCAACCAGCGATTGGATGCTTTCTTTTTTCGCGGACGCGGTTTTGCTTTTCTTTTCGGCATAGACACAAAAAAGGCTTTCTCGTGGAGAAAGCCTTTTGAATATGAATTTAGCTTGCTTAAGCTTTTGCGTAAGATCTTTTTTCGCGGATACGAGCTGATTTACCAGTTCTCTCACGGAAGTAGAAGATACGAGCACGACGAACGTGACCTCTTTTCGTAACTAAAATACTTTCAACAAATGGAGAAGAAAGTGGGAAGATACGCTCTACACCAATGTTACCTGACATTTTACGAACTGTAAAAGTTTCCGTAGCATGTGTACCTCTTCTTTGTAAAACTACTCCAGCAAACAACTGCGTACGCTCTTTGTTACCTTCTTTAATTTTATATGAAACAGTGACTGTGTCTCCAGCAGAAAATTTTGGAAATTCTTTCATTTCCACTAATTCACTTTGAATTTCTCTGATTATATCCATGATTTCAATAATGTTATCAAACTTTTCCCTTTAAATCGGGGTGCAATATTACGAAGATTTTCTTTATTACTAAAGAATCTGATTACTTTTTTTTGAAAAAAATAGTTTAACTCGGTCTATGAACCCTAACAGCGGTAAATTTCTTAGTTTTACTTCGTAAAAACAAGACTATGCGGTTATTTTTAATATTATTTTCTGTTTTCTTTTTAGTTGGCTGCAGTGGTGTGAATCAAGAGGCTGAGGCGCTCAATAATGAAGGGGTCGCTCTCTTAGATGTTGAAAATTACGAGAAAGCCGAAATAGCATTTCGAAAAGCTTGGTCGTTAGAAAGCTCGAACAATGAATTAAAATCTGGAATAGCCAGAAATTTATGTCTTTTGTATAGTGCAAAAAACGAAACAGACTCCGCTCTGTATTATGCTCAGGTGTCGTATCAATCGGCAGAGGAGGACAGTTATTATTACTATGTTTCGAAGGCAGAATATGCATTGTTGCGAAAAAACATCAATGAGGCTAGAGCGTGGTATGAAAAAGCGAAGGAAAAAAATCCGAATGACATGGCTGTTTACAATAGTTTAGGGATGATTTATTCAGGGAAATATGGATACAAATTTGAGAACAATGAAAAAGCCCTAGAGAATAATTTGAGAGCTTATGAACTTTCACCTCGAGATCCTTTAGCTGAGGCTTTGGCATTCTCTTATATGAATTTAGATCAATACAAAAAAAGTTTAGCATTGTGGGATAAACTCCGAAAATCTCAGCCTTCCAACATGGAATACCTTTTTCATCAAGGAGTGGCTCTTTATTTTTCTGGAAATGAAGCAGTGGGTAAAAAGCAAATGGAAGAAGCTGCCGACCGTAATGAGGTTTGTAGAGAAATGTATAATGAAATGCTTCAAGATTAAATGGAAAGAATAGTGATAGGGCGGAAAGACAAAGCCGATTTGCCCTTATTTAAATTAGTAGATATTCCTGTGAAAATAGATACAGGTGCATATACCTCTAGTATACATTGTGATCAAATAGATAAAAAGACGATAGATGGTAAGGAAATTCTAGAGGTCGTATTTTTTTCAATGAACAAGGAGGTGGCGCCCACTTTTCAGTTTGATACTTTTTCTGAGAAAAGAGTGCGTAGCTCTACTGGTGAAATGGAATCGAGGTATATTATTCAAGGTAATATTGAGCTTTTTGGAAAGGTTTTTAAAACTCCTTTTTCATTAAGCAAACGAATGAAAATGAAATATCCCGTGTTGCTTGGAAGAAAATTATTGAATAGAAAGTTTGTGGTCGATTCTGCCAAGACGAATCTTTCTTGTCTCAAAAAATTAACTGCTGTTTATATCCGCTAAAATGACTTTAAAAATTGCTGTATTATCGAGAGATTCTGAATTATACTCTACCCGCAGATTACTAGAAGCGGCGCAAGAGAGGGGCCATGTTGCTCAAATTATAAATCACTTGAAGTGCAACTTAGAAATTGATCCTGCTGGTCCACAAATCCATTATAACGGCTCATACATTACTGATGTCGATGCCATCATTCCACGAATAGGAGCCTCTGTTACTTTTTATGGTACAGCGGTGGTTCGACAGTTTGAAATGATGAGTGTTTTTACAGTGGCGGATTCTCGTTCTATCGTTCATGCACGCGATAAATTGCGTTGTTCACAGTTGCTTTCGAAATACAAAATTGGTCAACCAAAAACGGTTTTCACCAATTATTCGAAGAATGTTGAACATGTTGTAGAATCAGCAGGAGGCACCCCCGTGGTTTTGAAATTATTACAAGAAACAACAGGAATTGGAGCCGTTTTGGCGGAAGATAAGGCGGCAGCGGAATCAGTGTTGGAAGCATTTAATGGTGTGAAAGCTCGCGTAATTGTGCAAGAATATATCAAGGAGGCGAAAGGAACCGATATTCGGGTGTTGGTCGTGGATGGTGATGTAATTGCGGCAATTAAGCGTTTTAATAAAAATGTTGATTTTCAAACCAACCGTTCAAGCCGGAAGAAATCAAAGCCCGTGAATTTGTCGGATGCTGAAAAACAAATGGCGATAATGGCGGCAAGAGCATTGAAATTGAGTGTGGCTGGTGTTCACTTGATTCAAAGTAATCGTGGACCTTTGGTTTTAGAGGTAAATAGTTCACCAGGTTTACAAGAATTGGAATCCGTAACCAAATTGGATATAGCGGGCAAAATTATAGAGTTTATTGAACGTTCGGTGAAAAAGGAAGAGGAATAAATGACTGTAAATCATAAAAAATTCTTCATTTTAGGAGAAGAGATTTTACCGGGAAAAGGAGCCAAACTTAGTATGAATGTGGCTAAATTGCACAATCAAACGCAAGTTCAAATTCCTGTTATCGTTGAGCGAGGAAAGAAAGATGGCCCCGTTTTGTTGCTTATGGCTGGATTGCATGGCGATGAATTGAACGGTGTAGAAATTGTACGGCGAGTGATACGAAACGGTTGGAACAAGCCAAATGCAGGGACGATTATTTGTTTGCCTGTCTTTAATATTTTTGGATTTTTGAACAGACAGCGAGCATTACCGGATGGTAGAGATTTGAATCGTTCGTTTCCTGGTTCTAAAAATGGAAGTTTGGCCAGTCAATTCGCTTATCAGTTTATGAAGGACATTGCACCATTGGTGGATTATGTGATTGATTTTCATACTGGTGCAGCGCAACGAAACAATGCTGCTCAGGTTCGTTGTATTCTCAAGGATCCGATTTCAATGGAGTTGGCGAAAGTTTTTGCTCCCCCTTTTATTGTGCACTCTGGATTTATCCCAAAATCGATTCGCGAGTCCTTAATAAAAGCAGGTCGAAAGGTTCTTTTGTTTGAGGGTGGGAAATCAAATTCAATAGAAGAAGGAATTATTGTTACGGGGCTTGACGGGGTGAATAGAATTTTGCGTCATTTGCAAATGAGAACCTTTAAAGAAGCTGCCCCAACGGTGAATGAATCAGTAATTGTACTTTCAGACAAATGGTTGCGTTCGCCTATTTCTGGAATGTTTCAGAGTCAGGTAGTAAACGGTACATTTATCGAAAAGGACCAAATAATTGGGATGGTGACAGATCCTTTTGGTCGTTCGGAGAAAAAAATAAAAGCGCCTATCTCTGGATATATTTTTTGCATCAATGAATCTCCGGTTGTTTATAAAGGAGATGCTATCTTTCATCTTGGTTTTAAGGATAAAGACAAGGCAGGAAAAATGGTGATTGGGGATTAGACGTCAATTTTAATAGATTTGTAAAAAGTTAGTTTATGTCAGTACATTCCAATGTTAAGCGAGTAACTACCCATACTCTTCAGGAAATGAAGAATAGCGGTGAAAAAATATCCATGCTCACGGGCTATGATTTTTCTATGGGTCGCATTTTAGATGCCGCTGGAATCGATGTTATTTTGGTCGGCGATTCGGCTTCGAATGTAATGGCAGGACACGAAACAACCTTGCCTATTACTTTGGATCAAATGATTTATCACGCCTCTTCGGTGGTTAGAGCTGTACAAAGAGCTTTGGTAGTGGTAGATATGCCATTTGGTTCGTATCAAGGAAACTCTAGAGAGGCTTTGTCGAGCGCGATTCGAATTATGAAAGAATCAGGCGGACATGCCATTAAGTTGGAAGGAGGTAGAGAAGTGATAGAATCTGTTTCTCGAATTCTTACAGCTGGAATACCCGTTATGGGGCATTTGGGTTTGACACCACAATCGATATATAAATTTGGAACCTATGTGGTCCGCGCCAAAGAAGATGAGGAAGCGCAACGATTGATAGAAGACGCTAAATTATTAGAGGAGGCAGGATGTTTTGCCATTGTTTTGGAAAAAATTCCAGCTGATTTGGCGGCGGAAGTGGCAAAGGCGGTTACGATACCGATCATAGGCATAGGGGCTGGAAATGGAGTTGATGGACAAGTATTGGTAGTGCACGATATGTTGGGGATCAACAATGAGTTTAGCCCTAGATTTTTGAGAAAATATAGTAATTTGTTTGAAGAAATGCTGGGTTCTTTCCAGCGGTATATAGAGGATGTGAAAAGCGGGGATTTCCCGAATGAAAATGAGCAATATTGATCAAGAACTAGCCCAAAAGCATGGCTTAAATGTTTTGTTTGAGGACAACCATATTCTGGTTTTAAACAAACAATCATCTGATATCTCACAAGGTGATATTACTGGCGACAAAAGTTTGCCTGAAAAAATCATGGGGTATTGGAAAGAAAAATACCAAAAGCCAGGAAAGGTATATTGTGGCGTAGTTCATCGCTTGGACCGTCCAACAAGCGGAGTTATCATTTACACCAAAACGAGTAAAGCTTTGGAGCGATTATTTGTTCAATTTAAAGCAAAAACAATTAAAAAAACGTATTGGGCCGTTATAGAAGGGAAGCCGCCAAAAGAGAAAGACACCTTGGTGCATTTTATGATTCGAAAAGAGAAAATCAATAAAAGCTTCGCAAACGATATCGAATTAAAAGGGAGTAAGAAAGCCATCCTGCATTACCAATATCAAGCTGGCAGCAACAACTACCATTTACTTTCTGTGAACCTAGAAACGGGTCGACACCATCAAATTAGAAGTCAGTTAAGCACCATAGGATGTCACATTAAAGGCGATGTGAAATATGGAGCACGTCGTTCAAATGAGGATCTCAGTATTCATCTTCACGCCAGAACGATTGAATTTGAACATCCTGTAACGAAGGAAGTTATTGCCATAACAGCACCTGTCCCTAAAGAGGATAATTTATGGCAGTTTTTCGAAAAAGAAATGGAGAAGAAGTCCTAATAAAAGGAAAATCCTATTCTACTTTTAACGCTGGTTTCTTTCTAATTAAAAAGTAAATACCTACTCCAATTAATGGAATACTAAGCATTTGTCCTGTGTTGAGTGCCCAAGTAAAGTCGCGATCTGTTTGACCAATTTTGATAAATTCTACCATAAATCGTGCTCCCCAAGTTAAGACCATAAACCAGCCGAATAGCTTTCCTGCATGTTCGTAAGCTTTCTTTTTGTAATACAAAAAGGACAAGAACCCAAAGGTGAAAAGGTAGCAAATTGCCTCGTATAGTTGGGCTGGGTGGCGTGGAGTAGCGTCGTACATTCCCAATTCTTCATTGTAGAAATGGGTAAAACTAAAAGCCCATGGTAAATCGGTAGGAATACCAACGATTTCGCTGTTCACCAAATTTCCCAAGCGAATAAAGCACGCGGTAATGGTGGCTGCAACGGCAATGCGATCCAATATCCACAAGTATGGTTTTTGGATGACTTTTTTAGAGTAAAAATACAAGGCAATGAGAATCATCAATGTGGCACCATGACTGGCCAAGCCACCTTCCCAAACTTTCAGGATATCAATAGGATGCGAAAAATAACCACGTTCGATGAAACCATTTTCGTTGATTACATCAAAATAAGGTCCGTAAAAAAGTACGTGACCCAATCGAGCTCCAATAATTGTAGAAAGAACGATATAGAAAACAAGTTTATCGAGGAATTCCTCTTTGATATCCTCTCGTTTAAACATGTTTTTAACGATGAAATAACCTGCAATTAAACCCGTTACAAACAACAGTCCGTAAAGGTTTGGGGTTTTCATGTTTTCGAAAAGTTCTGGGGTTACTTCCCAATTGATTACTAGATTCACAGGTTTTATTTTAGAGGTATAAAGATAGAGGAATTTTGAGAGAAAAGAAGAAGTAGAGATGTATCCGCATGTTTACACCTAAAAATTTTGACTTTGTAAAACATCGTGTGCAAAGTTGCGGATAGGTTGATTGTTGAGGATTGAAATGACAGGGATTGTCTGGTGATGATTCTAATTTGAATGTATCCGCATGTTTACACCTAAAAATTTTGACTGACTAAAAATCCTGTGCAAAGTTGCGGATAGGTTGATTGTTAAGGTTTTAAATGACAGGGATTGCCTGGTGATGCTTCTAATTTGAATGTATCCGCATGTTTACACCAAAAAAAAAATTGAGTTTCAAAAACATCGTGTGCAAAGTTGCGGATAGGTTGATTGTTGAGGTTTTAAATGACACGGATTGTCTGGTGATGTTTCTAATTTGAATGTATCCGCATGTTTACACCTAAAAATTTTGACTGACTAAAAATCCTGTGCAAAGTTGCGGATAGGTTGATTGTTGAGGATTGAAATGACACGGATTGTCTGGTGCTGCTTAGAATTTGAATGTATCCTCAACTTTACACCTAAAAATTTTGACTCACTAAAAATCGTGTGTAAAGTTGCGGATACCTATTTTCGTAGTATCCCCAGCGACAGTAACAAAACCTTATTTCTTAAACGCCAACTTTTCGGAGCGACCTTTCTTAAAAATCAAATTTGATTTATCTTGACCTTTTCGAAGGTCTTTTTGCTCATCCTCTGGTAATTGAATAAAATCAAAACAATCTTTCGAACAGCAGCCTTGCATTTGTGTCTTGCAGTCTTCACATTGTATGAACAGCAAGTGACAGGCATCATTGACACAGTTTACGTGAGTATCAGCGGGTTGACCGCATTGGTGACATTTAGCTATAATATCGTCTGAAATACGTTCACCGCGACGCTCATCAAAAACAAAATTTTTCCCGATGAATTTATTCTCCAAACCTTGTTCTTTGACATCATGAGCGTACTTGATAATTCCGCCTTCTAGCTGATGAACATTTTGAAAACCGCGGTGTTTAAACCAAGCTGAGGCTTTTTCACAGCGAATTCCTCCCGTGCAGTACATCACAATGTTTTTATCTTCATTGCCCTTTAGAATTTCGTTTTCAATAAAGGGTAAGGAGTCTCTAAAGGTATCCACATCGGGTGTAATGGCGCCTTTAAAATGCCCCACTTCAGATTCGTAGTGGTTTCTGAAATCAACAAGAATTGTATCCTCTTTGTTAGTCAGTTCATTGAATTCTTCTGCGGTCAAATGCTTCCCTTTGTTGGTGACATCAAAGGTTTCGTCATTCAAGCCATCCGCCACAATTTTTGGTCGTACTTTGACTTTTAATTTCAGAAAAGGAAAAACATGATCCGCCTGTTCTACGGCCATATTTAACCGAATATTTTGAAGGAATTGTATTTCGTTGAGTTGCTCACGCAGCTGTTGAACATTATGTGAGGGACAAGAAATTTGGGCATTAATCCCTTCATGAGCCACATAAACTCGACCGACCACTAACAGATTGTCGAGTAGCGTATAGAAATGATCTCTAAATAAATTGGGGTTTTCTATTTTGGCGTAATGATAGAAGGAGATGGTAATAAAATCAACCTTGGCTTCGCTTAATTTTTTTTCCAGATCTTCTTTACTTAAGGTATTACACAGTTGCATGCTATGAATGTTTTAAGAATTTGAAGGTGCAAAGATAGAGGTTTATTTTTGACTCCCGATAGTTATCCGGAGACTTTTGACCTTTGACCTTGATTATGAGGCACTATAGCTTTCTGCAGACTATTTAATGGGCGATGTATGAATTAAGCTTACTTGTTAAACAAGGCTATGGACGTAATTACTACCGAAGTAATCGTAAAAAACAATCCTGAAACTACCGAGAAGGCAGAAATATTGTAACGAACTTGATTTCCTTCCACATACACGATATCGTTTTGTTCCAGGTAATAAACATCAGAGGCGAACAAATCAGATTTGGTAAGGTCCACCACATACTCTGATTTTACGCCGTTACGATCTCTGATTACTCGGACGTTTTGACGTTTACCAGTAATAGTTAAATCTCCAGATAGTGATAAGGCCTCTGGTAAGGTGATTTTTTCATTGGTGACATCTAGAGTTCCAGGACTGCCGATCCCTGTTCCAAGCACTGTTACTTTGAAGTTTTGAATATTGACAAGAACAATCGGTTTGTCTAAGTAAACCGAAAGTTTAGATTGTAATAAATCAATCAATTCTATTTTAGAAAGCCCCAGAACTTGAATTTTGCCCAAAACTGGAAAGTTGATATTTCCTTCCTGATCGACCAAATACCCCGGGGTTGCTCCAATTCTTATACTTGCCCCTCCACTTGCGCTATTCAAGGAGGCTAGGTTAAAAGGTGTGGTTGCATCTGCATTGGTGCTGTAAACGGTAATTGCTAAAAAGTCATTTTTCTTAAAAATAGGAGAATAACTACCGTTTTTATCACTGGAAGGTACTTTTTCTTGAAAATAGATCGTGTTTTTTCGCAAAGCACAAGAAGATACAAATAGACCTGCGAAAAGTAATAAAAGAAATTTTTGAAACATTGTCTTCATTTAAGAGAAAGTAAAAGTAGGGAATGTATCCCTATTTTTGTCTTCCGAGATTAAGGTATTCTTATTGATTAAGAAGCATGTGCCGATTTTTCAGCTTTCTGAGTGACTATCTTGCGCAATTGAGTCGTTTGTTTAGAGAAAATTCTAATTGAAAAATACAAGGATGATCCAAAAACCAAAGAAAATATTCCAATAAGGATACTGTAATGGAAGTAGTAGCAAAAAGTATAACCGATTAAAGTAATAAGTAATGAACCGATGGTCATAGCTAGACTAGTTTTAACGTGCGACCATCCAAGATTGTCTAGAAAAAAATGATGTAAATGCGTTCTGTCTGGACTAAATGGACCCTTTCCTCTGATCATTCTTACAGTCATCACTCTCAGAGTATCCATCACGGGAATGAATAGGATGAACAACATCAGAAATGGCAGGTTAGCCAAGGGTAAATGAATGGTTTTCAATGATTGTATATCGATAGTCAAAAGCCGAATTACTCCAAAGGATAAAATAAAACCAATCAGCATGGACCCTGTGTCACCCATGAAAATTTTGTGCTTTTCTTCACTGAGATTGAACGGTAAAAAGGCCAAGACGACCCCGATCATACTCATCATTAAAAGGAAAGTAAAATCTTTATTAGATAGGTAAAAAATAAAAGCCAAACTAGACAAGGCGACAAGTGATATTCCTGAGGCCAAACCATCGATTCCGTCGATCAAGTTAATAGCATTTATAATACCGGTCACAATGACATAAACAAGAAGGTAGCCAATCACGGGATGTATTGCATAAACCTCCAAAAACCCATTTAATCCTGTTATATTCAGTTCTGGATCGAAAACCAAAAAGGTTGCAACAATTAATTGAGTTAAAAACTTGGATTTGGCCGTCAATACAACTAAGTCATCTTTCAAACCAACGACAAAAAGAATAGTGAGGCAGGGAATCAAACTATTTATGAGATCATATTGATCCTCTCGCTGAATGAAATATAACGAAAGCATGAGTGTGATAAAAAAGGCAACACCTCCTAATCTTGGCACTTTATGAGAGTGTGAACTTCTTCCATTCGGATTATCCATTAACTCCTTATATCTTGCTACTCCAATGATTTTTGGAAGCAAATAGGCCGTTAAAGCAATCGATCCTATTAATATAAATAAAGCAGTTTGTAATATCATCTAACCCATTTAATAGCGCAAAGATAATAGGTTTGTTCACAATTCTAATATTTTGTGAAATATTTTACTCAAAAGCTTAACTGATACAAATTGTTTAGATATGAACCTAAAGGGTTTAAGGTATAAAGTTTGAAATTGGTAAATTTAAATTTATTAGAACAAAAGTCTAATTGGATTCTTAACAAGAGTAAGTCTTAATAAATGCGATACTATTTCTTTCTTTTACCATTTAGTAAACGTTCGCCAAACCTTCTTCCATTTTTCTGTTTTAGTAGGCTGCTTACCATAACCATAACCATAACCGTACCCATAACCATACCCATACCCATATCCTTTTTGAGAATCGGTTCCGTTTAAGACAACACCAATATTGGGCAATCGTTTTTCGTCAATAAGCGCTTTTGGGATTTTAAGCATTCTTTTATCAAGGAAATGCGCTCTAGTTACATACACAAAAGCATCTGCATCTTTGGCAAGTAAAAGGGTGTCTGTAACTAAACTCACTGGTGCAGTATCTACAATTATGTAATCGTATATTTCTTTGGCTTCGAGCAACCACTGTTTCATTCTCTCATGAAGTAACAATTCTGATGGATTTGGTGGCACAGCACCTGAAGGCATAATGTCTAAATTTGGCAAGATCACTGATTGTAAAATAATATCATTTAATTCCATTTCTGGATTGACAATATATTGCGTCAATCCTACATGGTCTGGTAAATCGAGGTATTGCAACACTTTCGGTGCACGTAGGTCTAAACCGACCAACAATACTTTTTTTCCTGAAACAGAAAGTACCGATGCCAGGTTCAAGGAAACGAAACTTTTTCCTTCTTTGGCGATAGTTGACGTAACATAAACCGTTTTACACTTTGTTTTTACATTGCTAAGCATGAAATCCACATTTGTGCGCAGCAAGCGGAAAGCCTCAGAAATATTTGTATCGTCGGTGCTGTTTACCACCACTTTTTGTGTCAATTTGGTTTGTGGAATGTCGGCCAAAAAGGGCAAACCTGCATCGTCCAATTCTTTTTTTCCATGGACTTTAGTGTCCAAAAGCACGCGAATATAAATAAGTCCTGTAGTTATAACCAAGGCAATGAGAATGTACTTGAGAATCACGCTACTTTTTGATGGACTGATTATTCCGCTAGGTTGAGCCGGATGAATCACTTTTGCTTTAGCCACACCTACAGCTAAAGAAATAGCAGTTTCTTCTCTTTTTTGAAGCAAAAATAAATACAATGATTCCTTAATTTCTTGCTGACGTGTAATGGTTCTCAAGTTTTTCTCATTTTCTGGAATCTGTGCCAAGCTACCGGATATTTGTGCCTCTCGGCCTTGTAAATCCTTAATTTGTACCGCAATTAATTGCTTTGATCGGTTTAAACTTTCAAAAAGTGATTTTTTCAATTGTTCAAGTTGACGTTGCAAATTTACTGCTACCGGGTTGATGGTACTTGAGTTTTCAATTATTTTGTTGCGCTCCAACACAAACCCATTGTATTGACTAATTAATGGCGAAACAGTAGGGTCGCTGATGCCCAAATTGGAAGGCAATAGTTCTGTTAAATTGTTACTTTCCTTCAAATAGTC
>JAHKAT010000132.1 GCA_018825925.1 Bacteroidota bacterium
CTTTAATCGCTGCTGGCTGGTCTGTTTTTGAGTTTTTCCAAACACCCAAAGCACCCAATTGAGCGATTCCATATTCGATATAGTAAAACGGAACTTCAAACAAATGCAGCTGGCGGTGCCACGAGTAGTTTTTTACATTTTCAAATCCGGACCAATCTACCAAAGGATTACCGTAATCTGAAAGTAAACTTTGCCATTTCTCTTTGCGTTCCAGCCTTGTGTGATTTGGGTTTTCATAAATCCAGTGCTGAAAGCTGTCTATGGTGGCTATCCACGGTAAAACTTTTAAAATGTCAAGTAAATGCTCGCGTTTTGCTCTCTTTTCTTCGTTTTCATCACTATAAAACTCATTCCAATGGTCCATGGTCAATAACTCCATCGACATGGAGGCTAGTTCAGCGATTTCTGAAGTCAGATTTTTAAAGGCTGTGAGCGATAAATCTTTTGAAAGAAACGAATGAACAGCATGCCCGCCTTCGTGAATCATTGTGACTAAATCTCTTTGCGATCCAACAGCGTTCATAAAAATAAATGGAACACCCGATTCATACAAGGGATAATTATAGCCGCCTGGAGCTTTGCCCGATTTTGATTCCAAATCCAAATGTTTCATTTTTTCCATTTGAACTAAACAGTCGCCAAAGTAATCGTCTACTTTGTAGAAAGTCTGTTGAGACTTTTGCAGTAATTCAGCACCCGTTTCAAATGGTTTCAGAGCTGCTTTTCCCTCAGGATCGACTTCTGTATCCCATGGTTTTAGGGTTTTTTTACCTAATTTTGCAGCGTGTTCAGCCTGGTATTTTCGGGCCAAAGGAACCACCACTTCTTTTATTGCTTCATGAAAATCTAGGCATTCTTGCAAGCCATAATCGAAGCGACCCATGGATTCTAATTTGTAATCACGGAAATTTTTAAAGCCAGCATTTATGGCCGTTTGATGACGTAATTGTATTAATTCGTCAAATAAATTTTCCAATCCTTCAGAATCTTGACTTCGTCGTTCTGCAATTAATTTAAAGGCTTTTTCTCTCCGCTCAGGATTCACATCTTTTAAAAGGTTTGAAGCCTGTTGCATGGTTAATTCCTTCCCTTCCCAAAGAATGGATTGTTTTGCTGAAATAGAGCCGTATTGCTTTGATTTACCCTGTATTTCAGTTTCCAGAGGAATATTTTCTTCTCGATACAATTCGATGCTCTTTCGAACCGCTCTAAAATGAATGAAGTAGGCAGTTTCCTTTTCAAGCTCATTGACATAAGGAGATGAAATCATTTTTTTATTCAATGTATCTTCGATAGGTGCGATATTGGGCAGAATATTTTCTATGAAAAAAGAATATGCTTCGCTAAGTTTTTCATCCGCTGTATTGATCGTCATACGAATATAGCGCCAAGCTAAATCCTCTTCAATTACAGCATCCAACTCACTTTTGTCGTGCATCCATTTTTTGAATGAACTCAATTCTGAAAGATCTCTTTCTTCTAAATCCGTAAAGAAGGGTTGGAGTTGATGCCAAGATGTAATGTTGAGCTCTGGAGCTACGAAAGTTCTGTTGTTTCTCATTGTTTTAATCAAAAAAAAGTCGGACTAGCCGACTTTCAATTATTTATTTTCCTCTGGAGCCTCCTGATTTTGGGGCAGCTACCTTTTTAGGAGTTGATGTTTTTGCTTTTCCTTTGTCTGCACTCGCTTTAGGTTTGACTGCTTTAGGGGCTGCTTTGGCGGCAGTTGTTTTCTTTTCAGCAGTTTCTACCTTCTTCGCTTTGTCTTCTTTCTCCTCAACAACAGCTTCTTCTTTCAATTCACCAGCATCTATAAGCAGGTTGTACCACATGAAGATTTTCTTAATATCCGATGGATAAACTTTTTCACGATCATAATCAGGTAAAACTTCGGCCAAATAACTCGCTAGCTTTTTTGCATCTTCTTTTGGAGAGATACAGTTTTTTCCACCTTCTTTCTTATAAATTGTTTCAAAAATCTCGACAAGCGATTTATCTTCTGAATCTGTAAAAATACTAATGTCGTCTAAGGCTGATATACGATCAGTTGCGTAAGCAGGAAATCTTTTTTTATCTGCCAAAGCTTCCACAATTACATTGTTTTTACCTTGCGCAACAACTTTGAAAAGTCCTGATTTTCCTGAAATTGCAATTATACCTTTAACTGTCATATTTAATTTATTGAGGGGGCAAAAATATAAAAATATCTATTTTAATTCGATGTTCGAACGAATTTAATAGAATGAAATTCGTCTTGGGTGTTTATTTGAAGATAATAAAGACCTTCTACCAATGTTGAAACGTCGAATCTATTGCCAGATAATTGAATTTCAACTCGCTTTCCATCATTGGTGAAACATTGGTAATCAACGACATAGTCATTTCCTTTCCAAACTAAGAAATCACTAGTAGGGTTAGGGGCAATTGTGTTTTGATTAAAATTCAAAGTTTTAATTTTTAACACTGACTCATACTCTTTGGAGTAGTTGTAGCAACCGGAATTATCCAGGGTGTAAACTTGGTAGGATGCATTGGGCGGAAAAATGGCTAGTGATTGACTGGTTTCATTGGGCAGTTCTAAACCATTTTTCATCCATTGATAGTTGGGCTGGGGGTCGGAAATCAATACAATGCCGTTTTGATAAATAACAGGGGAAGGTGAATTGGTGGCTCCGTTTACAATACCGTATCCATTTACTTTTCCGTAACCATATGCGTTGTTGGGCTGACTTCCCGTGTAAGTATCTCGAAAGGCCTTGTTGTGAACCAAATTTCTAAACTGTTCATAATTCGCTCCGGGACATCGTTCTAAAAACAATGCCGCTATGCCAGCAACCACTGGTGAAGCCATACTGGTTCCACCGTTGCGAATATGCCAACCTCCACTATCAATGCTGCCATTGTTTGCTGGATTGCCTAAGAAAGCCAGCGAGCCTGCACCAAGGGATATATCTCCCGCAGCAGAGATGTCTGGTTTAATTACCTTGAGTCTACTGGGACCTTTGCTTGAATTAAGACTTAGTTGACCAACGCTTGCACTTGGACTGCCGGCTATGTAATTGGTGCCATTTTTATTAACGTAAGTCAATCTATTTCGAAAGTTCCCAACACTGATTACTTTTTCGGAGCAGTTCCAACTAGAAACGATGGATTGATTGGCATCAGGAAGCTGGTAATCAATGATTTTTGGCATTTGAGCAGTAGAAGGAATGTTTTCAACCATTGCATTTAAATTGATGGCAGTGCCCGACCATAGGTCAAATGGCGCAGTGCCAAAAGTGGAGAAACGATAGTAATAATTGGTAGTATCAATTCTATTGAAAAGTACTTCCATGTGGAAACTTTCTCCTAACACTTCGCGGTAAACTTCCGTAGTTGCGATGATAATTCCTGAAGGATTGTAGATAGTATCTCTCAAAGGAAATACCAGCATGTCACTATTGATCTGGTGAAATTTACTTTGGCCCCGCAATTCAAAGTTTGCTGGGTTATCAGCACCAAAACCAAAGAATAAATTCGGAGCATCGGCATTCTGCATCCAAAAATCGAAATAGATTTTATTTGTACCAACAGCTGAATTTGGATTGTTTAAAAACCAAGTAAAACTGGTGTCTAAAGAGGCACGCCCGGATAAATGATAATTGCCAAAACTACCAGAATTTCCAGCAGCAGCAACGACAATTCTACCAGGTTTTTGGTCTAAAAGGTCCTCAATCATTTGAGAAGCTGGATCGTTGCCATCGTGACTTCCTAAATAGGTGCCAACACTTAAGTTCACCACAGCCGATAAACCATAGGAATCGGCAATGTTAAATATATAGTCTATTGCATCGGCCACGGTTAAAGTCCAGTTGGCTCGGTTAAAATTGGTATGAACCATCACTATATCTGCGTCAGGGGCAACACCTTTGTTCGACCCATTGGCAAATCCATTGCTAACAGCCATGCCAGAGACAGAGCTACCATGAATTGAATTTGACAAATCGCTTGGAATTACAGTAGAGTTTAAAACACTTGAATCGTATTCAATGCCATAATTATAAGGCATGGGTGCACCAGGGCCGGATAGGGTTTGATCCCAATATTTTAAGACCCTTGTTTTTCCATGGACATCTTTAAAATCCGGGTGGCGATAATCAATTCCCGAATCAACTAAACCGATTAACACACCTTTACCGGTGTACCCTTTTGGAAGATTTCCTAATCCTTGATGCACGGAATCAACGCGGTGTATCACTATCGCAGTATCAGACAATAGCTGGGGTGGAGCAAATTCAAAATAAAACTGTTTCAATTCATTGGATTCTTTTTTCAAGTTCAACCAACGAGGACTAGCATTTATAAAAAGAAAAGAATCGGTCTCGTACTTCAATGTGACATGATCTTCAACCAGCAAGCGACGATGTTCATCTGTATTAGGGATACAGGTGACAATTTCCTCGTCTGGATTTTCAGACAAGAGTTTATTAAACTGAACGCCTTGTGAGAAAATTAGGGTTGAGAAGGTTAAAAGAAAAAAACTAAGAAAGCCTTTCATTAAAACAGATATTTACCCAATAAAGTTAAGCCAAAAAAAGATAAAAAGGTTGTAAAACTGAAGTAAATTGTTAAAATTAGCGGCTTCAAAATAAACTAAATGAACAAAAACGTAATTGCACTCGGAATTTTACTTGCTTTTGGTGGAACAGCATTTTCACAAAGCAAACCCACTTTTGCTGATTGGTACAATGGTGGAAAAGCCGGAATGCGCACAGACAAAGCTTATAAAAAGCTGAAAAAGAAAACCTCAAGCACAGTTATTGTTGCTGTTATTGACTCCGGAATTGATATTGAGCACGAAGATTTACAGGGAAAAATTTGGACCAATGCCAAAGAAATTCCAGGTAATGGAATCGATGATGATAAAAATGGATACATCGATGATGTTCATGGATGGAACTTTCTAGGTAACTCCAAAGGTGAAAACGTGGATGGTGCGAATCTAGAAAAAACAAGAATTTTCAGAGAGCTTTCTAGAAAATACGCTGATATTGATTTGGCATCATTGCCTCAAACTGCAAAAGCTGAATACGAATTGTACGAAGAGGTAAAAGCAGCAGTAGAGCAAGAAGTAAAATTATACACTCAATATATTCAATACATGGAGATGGCGCCAAAAATGTTGGCAATGGTTCCTGGTCAAGTTGAAGAAAAATTGGGTAAAAAAGACTATACATTAAAAGATATTAAGAAATGGAAACCTGAATCTCAACAAGATATACAGTTGAAAGGTTCGGCTATTGCTTTGATCACAGGTCAAGTAAGTGATGAGATAATCGCGAAACAA
>JAHKAT010000133.1 GCA_018825925.1 Bacteroidota bacterium
AACGATTTTTTTTCGCTAATGGATTAAAAGTATATAGTCTAGTTTTACCACCTACACACCAAACGGTAGTATCGTTTTGGGGTATAATATTTAAAATTGAGGTATACTGCTTTTCATCGTCAATAGTGTAATTGATGAATTTTTTACCATTGTATCTTGAGATTCCTCTATCAGATGAAAACCACATGTATCCATTGGCGTCTTGATAAATGTCATATACTTCCAAACTTGGAATTCCACTGGTAATATTCTTTAAATGAGGTTGGTAATCTTGTGATAATCCAGTGATACTGACAAAAACAGACAGGAAAAGAGTGAAATGATTGACTGTTAAAAATAATAGGAAATATTGTTTCTTGAGATTCACCTTTTGCGCTTGAATGGTCCGTTTAATTGGACTAAAAATACCTTTTTTCTACATCTCAAATTACATGTTTTTTTTTACTTTGAAATTAGACTACAAAATCATGTTTATTTTGATTGAAAACAATAGTTTTATACCATGAAAAAACTGGCTTTACATTGGAAGATTTTAATCGCAATGGTTCTGGGAATCTTTTGGGCATTAATTTCTGGATATTTCGGATGGAATAAATTCACAGTGGATTGGATTGACCCGTTTGGGACAATATTCATCAATTGCCTTAAGTTTATTGCAATTCCGCTAGTACTTTTCAGCATTATTACGGGGGTTGCTTCGCTCGGTGATTTATCTAAACTAGGCCGAATGGGAGCCAAAACACTTTTACTTTATTTGGTGACTACTGTTTTTGCAGTTTCTATAGGTTTGGTACTTGTCAATATGATGTCTCCTGGAAAACAAAGCAATCCTATTCAAGCCAAAGAAAGCAGATTGCGTTATGAACTCTGGGCAGCGGAAAATAAAATCCCAATGCTAGATGATAAAAATGTTCTCTTAACGGCAGATTCATCGTTAATTGCTTCCGTAAAACAATCGATGTCGGTTGAGTCGGCTTCGAGTGATTATCAAGATTTAGCGCAAAAATCAGGAACCGCCTTTGCGACGAAGGAACAAGGGCCTTTGCAACCCCTTATTGATTTGGTTCCTGAAAATATTTTCATCGCTTTAAGTGACGGAAAGCTAATGCTACAAGTCATTTTTTTCGCTTTGTTTTTTGGCATTTCTTTAGCCCTTTTACCATCTGAAAAATCAAAACATTTAATTCCTTTCTTCGATAGTTTAAACGAAGTATTCGTGAAAATGGTGAATATTGTAATGATGGCAGCTCCATTTTTTGTTTTCTGTTTAATGGCAGGAGTACTAGCAAAAATGGCGGATTCTCCCACAGATATATATAATATTTTCGTGAGTTTAAGTCAGTATTCTTTAGTCGTAGTGCTTGGTCTGGTTATTCTTTTATTTGGGGTTTATCCGATGTTGTTGAAAATTTTCAAAGTTCCTATTTCGTATTCTGAATTTTTTAGAGGCATGAGTCCTGCCCAATTTTTAGCTTTTTCAACTTCGAGTAGCGCTGCGACACTTCCGGTAACTATAGAATGTGTTCAAGATAATTTGAAGATTCCAGCAAAAGTTTCTGATTTCGTTTTGCCAATTGGAGCAACAGTAAACATGGATGGAACATCGCTCTATCAGGCGGTAGCTGTTATTTTTCTTGCGCAATACCATGGTGTGGATTTAACTTTGGCTCAACAAATCGGTATTATTGGCACCACCACTTTGGCATCTATCGGAGCAGCTGCTGTTCCTAGTGCTGGTTTGATTATGTTGATGATCGTACTTTCTTCAGTTGGATTAAATCCACTTTGGATCGTTTTGATTTATCCAATGGACAGATTGTTAGACATGTGTCGAACGGTAGTGAATGTAACAAGTGATGCTACAGTATCTGCCATTATTGCTAAAACGGAAAAAGAAATTTAGCGACGGATTTAAAGTTTGTTTTTAAGATGTACTCCAGTTGGAGAGTTTTTCAATTGGATTAATTCTTCTGGAGTTCCAACAAACAAAAGATTTCCTCCGTTTTTTCCACCTTCTGGCCCTAAGTCAATAATCGTATCTGCACATTTGATTACGTCCAAATTGTGTTCAATAACAATTACGGAGTGACCGACATTTACTAAGGCATTGAAGGCGATTACTAATTTTCTGATATCGTGAAAATGTAAGCCGGTGGTGGGTTCATCAAAAATGAATAGAGTTTTCGTCTTCGAATACCCTTTGATTAAAAATGAAGCGAGTTTCACCCGTTGAGCTTCTCCGCCACTTAAGGTGCTTGAACTTTGCCCTAACTGAACATAATCTAAACCAACTTCTGAAAATGGCTTTATCTTGTCAATGACTTTAATGGCTACTTTATCTTCTAATTCGCCAAAAAATTCCAAAGCAGCGGCCACGTCCATTTGAAGTATGTCAGAAATGTTTTTACCTTTCACTAAAACCTCTAATGTTTCCTCTTTATATCGAGCACCATTGCATGTTTCACAAGGTAAATGAAGGTCGGCCATAAACTGCATGCTCACTTTTACTTCACCTTCCCCTTCGCACATTTCACACCGTCCGCCTTCAACGTTGAAACTAAAAAAACCTGGACTATAACCTCTTTGTTGAGACAAAGGCTGTCGAGAAAACAGATCTCTGATGTCATCAAAGGCCTTTACATAAGTGGCAGGATTACTCCTTGAACTTTTTCCAATCGGATTTTGGTCAACAAATTCTACATTTTGAAATGATTTCCATGAACCATCAATGGATTTCATATCTGGACCAACAGACCATTTGCCAGTGGCTAAATATTCTTTCACATTGGGTAAGAGTATATCTCGAACTAAGGTTGATTTACCTGATCCAGAAACACCTGTCACACAAACGAATTGATGCAAAGGGAAGCGAACATTAATGTTTTTCAGATTGTTTTTTCTTGCACCATTAATTTGAATAAAATCGTTACTGGTTCTTCGTTTTAATGGAAGGGGGATGGATTTAACGGCATTTAAATAATCAGCCGTTAAACTATCTTTTGCAGATAATAATTGTTTGTGATTTCCTTGAAAAACAAGAGTTCCACCAAATCTTCCAGCGCCAGGACCGATATCAATGATTTCATCTGCTGCCTTCATCACATCTTCTTCATGCTCTACGATAATTACAGTATTGCCTAGATCACGTAGCTTTTTCAAAACAACTACCAATCGCGCAGTATCCTTAGGATGCAAACCAATAGATGGTTCGTCGAGAACATACATAGAACCCACTAAAGTACTGCCCAAAGAAGTTGCTAAATTAATTCGTTGCGATTCTCCTCCTGAAAGTGAGTTGGCTGCTCGATTTAAAGTGAGGTAGGTTAATCCAACATCGCACAAAAATTGTAATCTGGAAATCACTTCAGGCAAAATGCGTTTGGCAATTTGGGCGTCTTGATTCATCAAGTCTAAACCCTGAAAAAAAGTAAGTGATTCATTGATGGGCATCAATACGATGTCGGTAATCGATTTCCCTTCAATTTTTACGTAATTGGCATCTTTCCTAAGTCGTGTTCCTCTACAATCTGGACAAACCGATTTACCTCTAAAGCGAGACAGCATGACGCGATATTGAATTTTGTAGGTTTGACTTTCGATATCCTTAAAAAAACTGTGAAGCCCGGCAAAATATTCATTACCAGTCCATAAAAGCTCATATTGTTCTTCCGTTAAATCCTCTATTGGACGATGAATAGGAAAGTCGAATTTTGAAGAATTTTTTATTAATGTTTGCAAATAAACACCCATCGATTCACCTCTCCAAGGAGCGATACCACCTTCGAAAACACTTTTTGTTTGATCTGGAATTACTAAAAATGGATCAATTCCAATCACCGAGCCATAACCGTCGCATTTTCGACAAGCACCGAATGGATTATTAAATGTAAAAAAGTGTACTGATGGCTCAATAAATGAAGTGTTATCAATTTCAAATTTATTGGAAAAAGCTTTTTTTTCTTGATTTTCAGGGAAGTAAATAGCGCATTCACCATCACCTTCAGCAAACGCTAAACCAAGAGAGTCGGCGTATCGAGCTTCTGTTTGGTCATCTTCAAAATTGCATGTAATGCGGTCCAATAGTAAATCAGACTTGTCAATGTTCGCCGGTGGATTCACAAGTACATCTTCGATACGAATGGTCTCATGATTTAGCAGCAATCGAGTATATCCTTGGTCGAATAATAATTTTAATTGACGATCGATGCCATACTTTTCAAAACCTTTAATAGGGCAGAGGATCATGGCTTTCGTATTTGCTGCTTGGCTTTTAAGAAGGTCGATGATATCGCTAACGGTATGCTTTTTGACTTCATTTCCCGTTTCTGGGTGAAAAGTTTTTCCTACTCTGGTAAAAAGTATTTTAAGGTAATCATAAATTTCTGTCGTTGTCCCCACGGTTGATCGAGGATTGTTGGTGAT
>JAHKAT010000134.1 GCA_018825925.1 Bacteroidota bacterium
AGATCCTGCTACTCCACCACTTGCTGCAAAAAAGTAATTTGAAAGATAAAATTTAATTAAAATCTGACCTAAATAAAGCATTGTTCCTGTAAAAAGTGCACCAAAAAAAGCACGTCTCCACAAAACCACACCATCGTGTAGAAACTTAAACACAACCATGAAAATAATTGTATTCGAAATAACTGCAAAGGTATGAACCAATACAAAGTTGAAGAACCAATTTAAAGTGTCAAATTGCTGAAAAATAGATTTAGAAAGCGACAAAAGAACTGTTTCTGAGAAATAAAATATGATGACAAGTAATCCTATTGTTGTCATCATAACCAAAGAAACCAACTTAGCAACAACAGTTTGAAGCATTTTTTTTCGCTTCGTGGAATATATAGGTTCAACATCATAAAATACATTCATCGACATTTTTAATGAGGTAAGCAATGCTGTACTTGAAAGTGCTAAAGCTCCTATTCCTATTGCATTTAGGACAAAACTACCTTTTTCAAAATCAACCGTTTTTAAAAAATCTAGAATTCCATCAATATCTTTAATTCCGATATACTGCGTCAATAATTCTGATATTATTTGAATCATCACCTCATTCCCAACGAACCATCCAAAAAAAGTAATGCTCAAATAAAGCAATGGAACCATTGCAAAAACGGTATAATACGCAAGTGCAGCTCCGTGGAAAAAACTCTTTTCCTTGAAAAACTCAACTGCCGTGCCTTTTACAAGTTCATAAACGAACTTTACGGCTGGCCTGCTTTCGGATATATATTTTGCTATTTTCATTTAATGGTTCGAAGTTAAACAATATGATTTCTTTTCCGGTGGTGGTTCTAAAATAATTATACCAATAAGCACCGTGCCATTCTGCTCTTTCAAAAGAACAGTTCAAGGGAATACCGTCTCCATTCAAAGTAAATTCATCAGGCCTAAACTGAATTTTTTTATGTTCAATTGTGACTTTATTGATTGGACCAAAAAACTCAGCCTCGTAGACATTTCTCGGTGTAAAATACAATTTTTCTGGTTTGGCTATTCGCTGGACCTCGCCTTTTTTTAAAATAAGAATTCGATCACAAAACCCCATTAATTCATCTCCATTATGGGAAACTAAAATCAAAGTTGTCTTTCTAATCTTCTTCAGTTGAATCAAGTAGGAAATTAAACGAAGACGCATTGAGCTGTGCATATGCACAAAAGGTTCGTCCAATAAAACCAATTCGTTTTCTTCTGCCAATGCACAAACAATAGCCAATCTTTGCTGCTCTCCACCTGAAAGCGATATAACTTTCTGTTTTCTTCGTCCCTCCAGAGAAACAATAGTCAAAAGATCATCAATCCACTTATCCTGTATGTCTCGCGGCAAATCGACTATTCTCTCACGAATGTTTGATTCTACAGAACTGTAAATTCTAAGCTGATAGTCTTGATGAACTATTGAAATACCACGATATCCAGGAATCAGCAGAGTTTCAGATGGAGGCAATAACTTCTCATCAAAAAAGATCTGTCCATTGGTGATTGATTGATAACCAGAAATCGCTTTTAACAAGGTCGATTTACCTTCTCCACTATGTCCAACAACCCCCAAAACTTCTCCTTTAATCAAAGAGAATGAAACATTCTTTAGTATAGAAGTCTCTTCAATGGTTACTGAAACATTCTCTAGTTTAATCACTGACAATTAATTCTTTAGGGAATTCATTGCTGGCAATATAAATCCCTGGAATTGGATTGGCGTACGGCTCCCCTTTCAAGGTTAGCTCCAATTTTGAATCAGTCATTTCATGCGAATGGTAAAGAGATTCAGAACAAGCAATTTGAGCACTTAGTACATTGTTTTCCTCAAATGAAAAAATACGCATCATCGGTAAAGGAATTTCAAAAGAACGATTATTTTTTTCGCCTCGAATCACATAAGTGCTTTTTGCCTCTTCGTGTTGAAATTTAACTTCACCTCGAAGAACCATCTCATCTTCCCAATCCAACAACTTATTATTTTCCGACTCTTGACCATTGTGGTTAGCATCGGCATGCTCTTGAGAAAAATGCTCATTGAGCATATAAACGTGTACATGGAATCCTGCCATAAAAGCAAAATTAATCAAAAGTTTAACGCAAATAAATTAAGGACTTACTTTTCCTACCTTTGCAGCTTCAGAAAGGAAAAATTAGCAATGGAATACAAGATAGTACGACTAAAAAAAGACAAGGAAATATCAATAACTAGAAAACATCCATGGATATTCTCTGGAGCCATTAAATCTAACACGGAAGATTTTGAAGATGGTGAAAAAATCATTGTAGAGAATCATCACGGAGATTTTGTTGCTTTAGGCCATTTTCAGCATGGTACAATTGCAATTCGCGTTTTGACTTATGAATCAGCTTCTATTGACACTTCTTTTTATCAAGCTAAAATTCAAAATAGTTGGAACCTCAGGCTGCAATTAAATCTCCTTTCACCAACCAACTCAATTTTTCGATTGATCCATGGCGAAGGTGATTCATTGCCTGGTTTGATTGTTGACTTTTACAATGGTGTTTGTGTCTTACAAACACACAGTATCGGAATGTATCGCGATCAGACGCTGATTGTGGAAGCTTTAAAAAATGTTTTAGGCAAAGACTTAATCGCAATTTACTCAAAAGGAGCGGAAACATTGCCTGAGCGAATTAAGGCTCAAAATGAGTTTTTATTTGGCGACTGTCCTACCCCGCACAAAGCTATAGAAAACAGCATTCAGTATAACATAGACTGGATTACAGGTCAAAAAACTGGTTTTTTCATTGATCAACGTGAAAACAGAGCTTTACTTGGACAGTTTTCAAAAAACAAAAAAGTTTTAAATACTTTTTGTTACTCAGGTGGCTTTAGTCTGAGTGCCTTAAAGGCTGGCGCTTCAGTGGTTCACTCCTTAGATAGTTCAAAACGCGCCATTGAATTAACCGAAGAGAATCTTTCATTAAACGAATACGAAGGGGAGCACAAAAGTATAGTAGCGAATGCCGTGGAGTACATCAAGGATCTACCTGAGAACTACGACATTATAATACTAGACCCACCTGCTTTTGCAAAACACAGAGAAAAACGTCACAACGCAATGCAAGCCTACAAACGACTGAATGCAGCTGCGATTAAACAAATACAACCTGGCGGAATACTCTTTACTTTTAGTTGTTCTCAAGTAGTAGATAAAACCTTATTCACCAATACTGTTATTGCAGCAGCTATTGAAGTGGGTAGAAATGTGCGTATTCTACATCAATTACACCAACCCTCAGATCATCCAATCAACGCATTTCATCCAGAGGGCGAATATCTTAAAGGTTTAGTACTTCAAATAGATTAATGCTTGATTTAAGATATAGAACTATACTTGGGGTGGCCCTACCTTTAATGGCTACCTCTTTTATTCAATCAGTTGTATTGATAACAGATACAGCATTTTTATCGCGATGGGATACTCTTTCATTTGATGCTTCTGGAAATGCTGGACTGATTTATATCACCCTTTTCATGTGTTTGGTTGGTATTGGAGATGGTTCCCAAATCTTGCAAGCTCAAAAGATTGGAGAAAAGAATGGCAGTCAATTAAAGAAAATTTTACTCAACACTTATTTCATTAATTTAATTGTCGGCATTGCTTTAACCTTTATCGCCTACCAACTGGTGCGCGATTTTGTTTTAAGCTACGCCAGAAACCCTATACTCGGTAACCTTCAAGCTGATTTTTTAGAAACCCGAATCTGGGGTCTACCTTTTGTAGCAATCACCCTTTCAACAAGCGCCTATTTTAATGCAAAGGGAGAAACTTGGAAAGTGCTTATTTGCGCAGGAATCACCGCAGTTTCAAATGTATTAATGGACTACTATTTCATTTTTGGAACAAGTAACATGGCACCAATGGGATTAAAAGGTGCCGCTTTAGCTTCAGCCCTTGCGGATGGCTTGGGCTGTGTTTGCAGCCTCGTTATACTCTACTATTCTCCTAAAGATTTAATTGATCAAGCAAAAGAACGATTAAGTATTCAAGCATCTGAACTTTGGAAAATCACGAAAATAAGCGCCCCGTTAGCCATGCAGGGAATACTAGCCTTAAGCACATGGACGCTATTCTTCACGTGGGTGGAGCAAAAAAGTACTTTTGATTTAACCATTAGTCAAAACATTCGCGCAATTTATTTCATTGCCTTTGTTCCTATATTTGGATTTGCCAGCACGACAAGGATTTACATTTCACAATACGTGGGTGCGAAAAAATTCGAAATGATCCCTATCATCCAAAAACGTATCATTTTATTAACCCTCGGTTTTTTATTCTTAATGCTTCACGGTAATTTATTTTACCCCGAGCTATTAATCGAATTAATCAATCCAGTAAAGGTTTACCAAAAGACAAGCGCAGAAATATTAACTCTGATTTTTGGCAGCATACTCATTTATGCCGTAGGATCTATCTTCTTTCAATCCATTAATGGTCTGGGCCGAACAAGAATAACCTTTGTGATCGAATTGATTTCAGTTTCTGTTTATTTATCAGCAGCCTACCTTTTCATCAAAATATTTGCTTGGGATATTTGGAAAATATGGCTTGTAGAATATATTTACTTTGGAGTATTTGCAATTGCCTCTATTATGTACTTGGCCTATTTTAATTATAAAAGAAAAAAAATATGAGAATCGTTTTCATGGGAACGCCCGATTTTGCCGTTGTTATATTAAAAGCAATGGTAGAAGCCAAGCATCAAGTCGTTGGCGTAGTAACAGTGGCCGATAAACCTTCAGGAAGAGGACAAAAAGTAAACGAAAGTGCTGTTAAAAAATTCGCAGCTTCTCAAGAACTTTTCATCATGCAGCCAGAAAAATTAAAAGACGAGCAGTTTGTAAGCGATCTAAAAGCTTTGTCAGCCGATCTTTTCGTAGTTGTTGCTTTTAGAATGCTCCCCGAAGTAATTTGGTCCATGCCATCAAAAGGAACCATCAACCTCCATGGCTCACTATTGCCACAGTATAGAGGCGCAGCGCCAATCAATTGGGCTATTATTAACGGCGAGAAAGAAACAGGTGTCACTTCTTTTTTTATTGAGAAAGAAATTGATACTGGAAAAATTCTGATTCAGGAAAAAATAAAGATTCTAGAAAATCAAACAGCCGGCGAAATACATGATTTATTAGCCGAACTTGGAGCTAGTGTCATCTTAAAAACTATAGATGGCATCCAAACAGATACACTAGAGCCTATAGACCAAGCGACTTTCGATTTGAGCACTATCAAACATGCTCCAAAAATTTTCAAAGAAGATGGTCAAATCAACTGGAATCAATCCGCCCAATTAATTCATAATTTCATTAGAGGGCTTAGTCCTTATCCTGGGGCATATACCTATCTGTATAAAGACGATAAAAAAATGATGTTTAAAATCTTCGGTTCCAAAATAACCAATATACCTATTAAGGAAAAAGGATTTATTAAAGTAGACTCAGAAGGAATCCTTTTTCCAACTGAAAATTGCTATTTACGAGTTGATGAGATTCAGATGGAAGGAAAAAGAAGAATGACATTTAAGGAATTTCAAGCAGGCAATGAGATTCAAAGCTTCAAAACCATAGAATAAGCTAAAAATTAGCCAAAAAAGTGCTACTTTTTAACAAATAACCCCATTTATGCACATTCAAGCTATTTTTTTTTACCAAACTCTTGCGTGGCATAGTTATTCGGCTATATTTGTTGTGATATTAATTATTTATAATAGAAATTAAAACCAAAATCTATGAACAAAGCGGAATTGATTGACTCTATTGCATCTGAGTCAGGATTAACTAAAGCTGATGCAAAAAGAGCATTAGACGGATTCGTTGCTGTAACTGCAGGAGCATTAAAAAAAGGAGATAAAATCTCTTTAGTTGGATTCGGTACTTTCGGTGTATCTGCAAGAGCAGCTCGTACAGGACGTAACCCACAAACAGGAAAAGAAATTAAAATCGCTGCAAAAAACGTTGTACGTTTCAAAGCAGGATCTGATTTATCTGCAAAGGTAAACTAAGAAATTTCATTTTTTTATAAAGGGAATCCGACGATTCCCTTTTTTTTTGCACCATGAATTTAGATTCCAAAGTATTAGAGGCGTTTTACAACATCATTTCCGAGAGCAAACAAGAAATGTTTGACGAAATTGCTCGTGAGCGCACGCGACACATAACAGTAGTATTAGAAAACATCTTCCAAGACCACAATGCCAGTGCGGTACTCAGAACTTGCGATTGCTTTGGCATTCAAGATTTACACACTATTGAAAAAGACAATCAATACAAAGTACAACGCGACATTGCCCGAGGAGCTGGACGCTGGGTAGACCTATACAACTACAACGTAGGACTTCAACCAGAAAAAGATTGTATTAAAAAATTAAAAGAAAAAGGATATAAAATCATTGCAGCAACTCCACATGTAAATGATTGTGATTTGAACGACCTTCCAATTGATGAACCGATGGCTATTGTTTTCGGCACAGAAGGCGTTGGTATTAGTCCGGAGATGTTGCAGTTGGCAGATGGATTTGTAAAAATTCCTATGTATGGTTTCACCGAAAGTTTCAATGTTTCCGTTTCCGCTGCGCTTGTTTTACAAAATCTTCGCGATCGTTTAGAAAAAAGTGACATCAGTTTTAAACTCACAAAAGAGGAACAAACTCAACTAAAAATCAAGTGGTCCTCAAAGATTATTAAAAATGGACATCTACTTGTTGATGAAATACGGAAAAGGCTTCTTGAAAAAAAGGATTAGAATAGTATATTTGTAGTCAAATAGTTAATAAAAATAAACTGTACTTTATGGGTAAGGGAGACAAAAAAACGGCTAAAGGAAAAAGATCAATGGGTTCTTTTGGTAATACGAGAAGAAGAAAGACAACTGCATCAATTTCTGTTATCGAAAAACCAGCCAAAGCTGAAAAAGAAGTAAAAGTAGCAAAACCAAAAGCAACAAAGGCTGAAAAACCAGCTGCAACTAAGGCTGCTGCTGAAAAAGCTCCAGCTAAAAAGGCTCCAGCTAAAAAAGCTCCAGCCAAAAAAGCAGCACCAAAAAAAGACACTGAGGCATAAATTTTAAAAGCTATCCTTGTGATAGCTTTTTTTTAATTATTTTTTTCATGAAACACAATTTCGGAGCAGGACCGTGCATTTTGCCGCAAGACGTTTTTAAACAAGCCGCAGATGCTGTCCTTGATTTTAATGGACTTTCCATTCTAGAAGTTTCCCACCGCCACAAAGATTTTGTTGCAGTGATGGATGAAGCAATTGATTTAACTAAAAAAGCATTAAATGTTCCTTCTGGATATTCAATCGCTTTTTTACAAGGTGGAGCTACACTTGGCTTTACAATTGCAGCCTTAAATATGATGCGCTCAGGAAAAGCGGGATATATCAATACCGGTACTTGGGCTTCTGGAGCTATCAAGGAAGCGAAAAAAGTTGGTTGTGAAGTGAACATTCTCGCCAGTTCTGAAGATAAAAATTTCAATTACATTCCTAAAAATTTCGATATCCCATCGGATTTAGATTACTTACACTTTACTTCAAACAACACCATCTACGGAACTCAATTCCAAGACTTTCCAAAAACAAAACTTCCTTTGGTTTGCGATATGTCATCAGACATATTTTCTAAAGAAATCAATGTGGCTGATTTTGATTTGATTTATGCAGGAGCTCAAAAGAATCTGGGACCTGCTGGTGCTACTCTTTACATAATAAAAGACGAAGTATTGGGTAAATCTACCTCTAAGTTTATGCCTACCTATTTGGATTTAAAATCACAAATAGACAAGGAATCAATGCTAAACACTCCTCCGGTATTTTCAATTTTCGTCGCGATGTTGAACTTAAAAAACACCATGGCCAAAGGAGGTGTTGCAGCAATAGAGGCGGCAAATATTAAAAAAGCAGACCTTCTTTACAATGAAATCGATTCAAATCCACTGTTTACTGGAACAGTTGACAAGGAGGATAGATCAAAAATGAATGTTACTTTTCTTTTAAATGATGAAAAAGGAACAGAAGAATTCGATGTGCTTTGGAAATCTGCAAATATCGTAGGATTGCCTGGCCACCGCTCTGTAGGTGGATATAGAGCG
>JAHKAT010000006.1 GCA_018825925.1 Bacteroidota bacterium
CAGCAAACCCTCCAAATAAGGCAATGATTACGTCAAATATCGTTGGGGAAGTTCTTGCTAGAAGTTCCAAATAGGCCACTGAAACCGGACTAATTGAAAAATATAAAAAAGAGGCCGATACGGATAGAAATATGGCAAAGAAAAAATTGATGGCAGATTTTTTAAAAAGCACCAAGTCGTAGGTAGCGACGGAATAACCGATTCCATTGATTGGACCCATTATAGGGGAAATCAACATGGCTCCAATAACCACCGCTGTGGAATTTACATTCAATCCCACTGAAGCAACGACCGATGCAAAAATTAAAATCCAAAGGTTGGTTCCTTTAAAGACAATTGATTCAACAATTGATTCATGAATTGATTGTGCATCCTCCAACTCAGTATTTAAACGAAGTAGTACTAGTATTTTTTTGAAAATTCGCTTCATCGACTTAATTTGAGAATCGAAGATAATGATTTGGATGGTTTGATAATGAAAAATAAAAAAGGGACATCAATTTATGATATCCCTTATAGGTTTGTTGCTTATTGTACTTTAAATAATCTCAAATAAGTCTGACTTAGACAATCGCACTTTGTCGGCAAATTGCATTGTGTCTTCATTGCTTCTATAACCAATTGCTGCTATTACAGCGGTCGTTAATCCTTGTTCCTTAAGGGAAAGAATTTCGTCAAATTTTTCAGCTGAAAAACCTTCCATAGGCGTTGCATCAACTCTTAATTCTGCAGCTGTTTGAAGCAATACTCCAAGAGCAATATAAGCTTGCTTTGAATTCCATGCGGTAAATTGATCGTCGGAAAAATCTGAAATGGTCGAATTTATGTAATCGCCAAATCCTTGAACTTCACTTTTCTCAACACCACGAGTGGTAGCAATGTTAGAAATATAATCCGATACATATTCAGAAGATATGTTGGTTTTAGCTGCAAAAACGATTAATGCAGATGCTTCGGTGATTTGAGATTGATTGTAGGCTGCGGGCTTCAAGTGATTGCGAAGTTCAGAGTTTTTAATCACAAAAATTTTATAAGGTTGGAGGCCATATGAGGAGGGTGCTAACCGAACACTTTCTAATAATATGTCAAGTTTTTCATCTTCGATGGTTTTGCTTGTGTCGTAGCTTTTTGTTGCATAACGCCATTCCATGGCTTCAATAATGTTGCTTGTTTTGGTTTGCATTTTTTTTGAGATTTAATTGTTTATTAAAATTTCATTGGTACTTCAATGACCAATACTTTGGATGTTTTTATAGCTTTAAAATCGATGGTATTCTTATTCCAAACACCTATAGAGTCTCTTTTGTTTAATTTTTCGTCGGCAATTGAAATTTCACCATCAATAACCATGGTATATATTCCATTTTCAGGTGAGTGCATTTTGTAGCTTAGTGCTTTCTCTGGTTCTAATTCTGCTAAATGAATCCATGCGTTTTGATGTATGTATGCACCTTCGTCCTCCGGATTTGGCGATACAACTTGTAAAAAGTTATTCTTCATTTTTTCGACATCCATCCAAAATTGATCGTAACGCGGTTGAACATTCTTAACATTCGGAAAAATCCAAATTTGAAACAAATTGGTAGAATTCTCTAAACTAGGATTGGATTCGCTGTGTAAAATCCCTTCTCCAGCAGACATGACTTGTATCTCGCCAGCTTTTATCGTTGAAGAATTTCCCATAGAGTCTTTGTGCGCCAACTCACCAGTTAATGGAATTGTAATGATTTCCATATTGTCATGAGGATGTGTGCCGAAACCCATGTTTGGGGCAATTGTATCGTCGTTGAGCACACGAAGTGCACCAAAATTCATCTTTTGTGGATCGTGCCAATTGGCAAAAGAAAAAGAATGATTCACTTTCAACCAACCATGGTCAGCAGAACCTCGTGAATTTGCTCTGTGGATAATTTTGCTAGTTTCCATCGATTGTGAGGATCCTTTTTCCATGGCTTCGAAGTCTGATTTTTTTGGAGTTACTTTCATTTCCGTTTATTTGATGTGGTAAAGATACGAAATATATTTACCATGGTAGATATATTTTTACTTTATTTCTTGTAACTTCATCATTTATAACATAAAACACTGTATGTCAGTCATTAATGATTTAAAAATAAATAGGCGTCATTGTTTTTTTTATGATTTGTTAGGTTCGTTAAGACGCTAACCATTGAAATATAACTCGCTATTTGAACAGAACACTGTTTACATACGTTTACTTCATTAAATTTGTACTCAACTCTTTAAATGACATATGCGATACGTTCTACTTTTTACTTTGTTCATTTCTTTTGGTGGTTTTTCTCAATCAAAATACACTGTTTCAGGAAGTATTCGTGATTCTTTGAATGGTGAATCGATGATAGGTGTTAGTATTCGACCGGTTGGCGTTTCTGGAGTGGGAGCTATATCAAATGAGTATGGTTTTTATTCATTGACTTTGCCTGAGGGTAAGTACGAGTTAAGCTTTAGTTATACAACCTACAATGTAAAACGTCGCACAGTGGATTTAAAAGCCGATTTAAAGCTAAACATAGAGTTAAGTCCTATAGTTCAAGAATTGGGTGTTGTGGAAGCGACCTCTGCAAAAAAGGACCAAAATGTGAAACAAGCGCAGATGGGAGTGGAGAAGTTAGACATGAATGAAATCAATAAAATTCCTGTCATTTTTGGTGAAAAGGATATTGTAAAAACTTTGCAATTGTTGCCTGGTATTAAGTCTGCGGGAGATGGAAACTCTGGATTTTATGTGCGTGGTGGGGCAGCTGATCAAAATTTAATTTTATTAGACGAAGCTCCGGTTTACAATGCCTCTCACTTGCTAGGTTTCTTTTCAACTTTCAATTCAGATGTAATAAAAACGGCTACTTTGTATAAAGGAACACAACCTGCACAATATGGCGGTCGACTGGCTTCAGTACTCGATATTAAAATGAACGAAGGAAACACGAGAAGATTCGGAACTAGCGGTGGTATAGGATTGATTGCTTCGAGACTTACCGTAGAAGGTCCAATTGTGAAAGACAAAGGTTCGTTTTTGATTGCCGGCAGAAGAACCTATGCCGACTTGTTTTTAAAACTAGCAAAGGATCCAAATTTACGAACTACCAAGCTGTTTTTCTACGATTTAAACACCAAACTGAACTATCGTTTCGGTGAAAAAGATCAGGTTTATGTGAGTGGTTACTTTGGTCGTGACGTACTAGGAATACCTCAATTTGGAATAGAGTGGGGGAATGCAACGGGAACAGTGAGATGGAATCACATTATCAATAGCAAACTTTTTTCCAATACCAGTTTTATCGTTAGTAATTACCTCTATGAAATTGGGATTAAAACGGATGATTTTACGATCAGTATTGGCTCTGTTTTAAATGATTACAATTTTAAACAAGAATTCCAATATTTCGCTAATACTAGAAATAAATGGACTTTCGGATTGAACAGTATTTATCATACGGTGATTCCTGGGCAAGTTGAAGCTTCAGAAGGTTCGGGTGTGAATCCTATGAAATTGGATCCGAAACTGGGTTTTGAAAACTCCATTTTTGTGAGTGACGAATTGGCTTTGAACGAAAAAATAAATGTTTTAGCGGGTATGCGTTTCACCTCATTTTCGGTAATTGGCAATGGAAAGAATACATATTTGTACGATAAAGAAGGTGATATTTATGATACGTTGAACTTCGCTGCAGGTAGTTTGGTGAAAAACTATGTGAATCTAGAGCCCCGCTTGTTTGTCTCCTACTTGTATGGAAAATCAGCATCGGTCAAAGGGGGATATTCAAGAAATATTCAAAATATCCATTTGATTTCAAATACAGTGAGTACTTCTCCAACTGATTTATGGTTACCCACTACTTATAACGTAAAGCCTGAAATTGCTGACCAAGTTAGTGTTGGTTGGTTTAAAAATTTAAAAGAAAGCAAATATGAATTGAGCATTGAAACCTACTATAAATGGATGCAGAATCAAATTGACTATCGAAATGGGGCCAATACGCAAGCAAACGAGTTTATAGAAGGAGAGCTTTTATATGGAATAGGAAGATCCTATGGAACAGAGTTTTTAATTAAAAAGAAAGTAGGGAAACTTGGAGGATGGGTAGGCTATACCATTTCTAAAACTGAGAAAAAAATTGAAGGAATCAACGATAATCAATGGTATTTGGCAAAACAAGATCGCCTGCACGATATTAGTGTAGTAGCTATTTATGATATCAATGATAAATTGACAGTATCAAGTACTTTTGTATACTCTACAGGTAATGCCGTTACTTTTCCAAAAGGGAAATATCAAATCGATGACGAAATTTTGTTTGTTTATACCGATAGAAATGCAGACCGAATGCCGTCTTACCACCGAATGGACATCGCGCTAACCTATACT
The DNA here is from genome assembly GCA_018825925.1 of Bacteroidota bacterium. Taxonomy (GTDB): domain Bacteria; phylum Bacteroidota; class Bacteroidia; order Flavobacteriales_D; family Crocinitomicaceae; genus UBA2040. The sequence goes on from JAHKAT010000006.1 coordinate 4,391, forward strand.
GTTAAAAAGCGGAAACGTTTCGAATCTAGCTGGAATTTCTCCATATACAACGTTTATGGCCACAGAAATCCTTATTTGATTGAATTTGAACAAAGTGAAACCGACCCTAACAAAACAGTTGCTGTTCAAACAACCTTGTTTAGAGCGGTACCTACTGTTA
>JAHKAT010000135.1 GCA_018825925.1 Bacteroidota bacterium
ACAAAAGAGTTAGAGAAAAACTTAGCAATGAAATTAGGTGAAACTGATTCAGCTGATAAGTTTATGGTTTTTGGTCGTGGTGTACTTCACTTATCTGTTCTTATTGAAACAATGAGAAGAGAAGGGTACGAATTACAAATCGGTCAACCACAAGTTATCATCAAAGAAATTGATGGTAAAAAATGTGAGCCAATTGAGGAGTTAACAATTGATTTGCCAGAAAATCTTTCTGGAAGAGCAGTTGAATTTGTAACTATTCGTAAAGGTGAAATGCTTTCTATGGAAGGTAAAAATGATCGTATGATTATTAAATTCAACATTCCATCTCGTGGAATCATTGGATTACGTAATCAATTATTAACAGCTACTGCTGGTGAAGCGATTATGTCACACCGTTTCATTGGATATGAGCCTTTCAAAGGAGCTATTCCTGGACGTAACAATGGTTCATTAATCTCTATGGAGAATGGTAAAGCAATTCCTTACTCTATCGATAAGTTACAAGATCGTGGTAAATTCTTCGTTGAACCTAACGCTGAAATTTATGAAGGTCAAGTTATTGGTGAAAACTCACGTAGCGATGATATGTGTGTGAATGTAACTAAGGCTAAAAAACAGTCTAACGTACGTTCATCTGGAAATGATGAAAAAGCGAGAATTATTCCTCCAATCATTTTCTCTCTAGAGGAAGCTTTAGAATACATTCAAAAAGATGAATATGTAGAGGTAACTCCTAAATCTATTCGTTTGAGAAAAATCTATTTAACTGAGACTGATAGAAAAAGATTTAAAATCTAATTAATACAAGCGCTAGTAAAATAGCACTCTTATTATAAATATTAAAAATAGTAGTAAACTTTCGTTTACTACTATTTTTTTTTATCTGTATCCCAAGGAATTAGGTCAATAACGTTTAATTGGTGCGTTGTTAAATTTTCAAAATAATGAGGGATAAAATAAATATTGGACTTGCTTACCGCGAAAAAAAAAATCCCAATCTTTTATGATCAGGATTTTCTAGCTTGAAAATTTATGTGTTAAACTAAGTTATTTAATTTTTTTAAATCTATTATTTATCTTTTTTTAGATGCTTTCATATTTAGCACTTCAACTAGTAACGAGAACGAAATAGCAAAATATAGATAACCTTTTGGAACTGCTGTAACATGACTACCAAAGATCGCTGCATTAGATAAATGCGCACTTTCTGTAATCAACATAAATCCTATCAAGATTAAGAAGGAGAGTCCAAGAATTTGTATTGAAGGATGCTTATTTACAAAATTCCCAACTGGAACAGCAAATTGCATCATTATTAGAACCGAAATAACTACCGCGGTAATCATAATATATAAAGCTCCTTCAACACCATTGGTCATACCTACTGCGGTAAGTATACTGTCAAATGAAAAAACTAAGTCAATTAGTATAATTTGGAAAATTACATTACCAAAAGATTTGGTGGCTGCCTTTCCAAGTTCTTTTTCTTCATGACCTTTATCATCTACTTTTTCTCTAATTTCGTTTGTACTTTTATAGATCAAAAACAATCCGCCCAAAAGCAATATAATGCTCTGTCCAGAGACTTGCGCAGAAAGCCAACTGAAATCTAGAACAAACCAAGGTTCCTTCATTGCAATCAAATAGGAGATTCCAAGCAGTAAAGCAATACGCATGAACATTGCTAGAAACAATCCTATTTTGGTTGCCTTTTTACGGCTCTCAGGTGGTAATTTTCCTGTGGCAATTGATATAAAAATAATATTATCTATTCCTAAGACGATTTCTAGGAAGGTTAATGTAATCAGCGCTATCCAAGCATCGGGGTTTAAAAAAACTTCCATTGGTGTAGTAGTTTAAATTTCGAGAAATTAAATTTACAAATCTGATATTTTTGTAACGGTACCTCTTTGTTTCTGAGCAACACCGATCATACCAAATTCAAAGGTGTATGTATTTCCGGAAGTGGTTAGAATTTTCATATCAATAGATTTTTCTTCTGCCATATTCTTTGGATGAAGCTTCTTTAAAACATATTCGCAGTCGTTCACCCATCTCACAGTAGCAGTGTCTATTTTGCCATCGTAATTTTCGATTTCGATACTGTCATTTCTCTCAAAGTAAGTAGTTTTTTTTACACCGTCTACTTCATATTCGAACTTGAATTTTCCGGTTTTGAAATCTTTGCAATTTCGTTCTACATTGTAACAAGATGCGGCTAGGAAGAGTAGGGGTATGATAAGTAATTTTTTCATTTGTGATTTACTGTTACATAAAATGGAACATAACAAGCCGCCCC
>JAHKAT010000136.1 GCA_018825925.1 Bacteroidota bacterium
CAAGTTATCTAAAGGTGAACCTTGCGTAAGATTCACCAATCGATATAGAAAAAAAGACGGACAATATATTTATTTAGAATGGAACGCATCTCCCGACCCAAACACCGGGAAATTAATTGCAATTGCACGTGATGTAACTCATCGAAAAGAAGCTGAAAAAGAAATTCAAAAATTAAATGAGTCCTTGGAGCAAAAAGTAGAAGAAAGAACAGCTCAATTATTGGAATCAAACAAGGAGTTGGAAAGTTTTTCTTACACCGTGTCTCATGATTTAAGAGGGCCTTTGCGTGCCATTGATGGTTTTGCGAAAATTTTAGATAGAAATTACTCTGGAAAACTTGGAGAGGATGGCAGGAAATATATCAATATTATTGCCACAAGTACCAAACGAATGGGGAACTTGATTGATGATTTATTGCAATTTTCTCGTATCGGTAGAAAAGAAAATAATCAAAGTCAGTTTAGTTTGAGGGAACTGTTTCTAGAAATTTTTAACGACATCAAAATAGCAGATTCCGATCGGAATATTGAACTTATTATAAATGACATTCCGGACGTTTTTGCAGACCGTGAAATGATTGGACATGTCGTTCAAAATTTGCTTAGCAATGCCATTAAGTTTACATCTAATGAAAGCCATGCGAAAATTGAAATAGGGTATACAACCGAACTCGACCAAAATTGTTTTTTCATTAAAGACAATGGAGTAGGATTCGAAATGGAATATGCCGAAAATCTATTTGGAATGTTTCAACGACTTCACTCGGAAGAAGAATTTCCAGGAACAGGAGTTGGCTTGGCCATCGTTCAGCGTATAATATTAAAGCATGACGGCAGAATATGGGCCAACGCCAAACTAAATGAAGGCTCAACCTTCTTTTTTACAATTCCTTTAGCTACGAACATTTAAAAAAAAATAAACATGACCCATTCCAATTTCGTAGAGATCCTATTAGTTGAAGACAGTGTATTAGACGCTGAAATGTCAATTCTAGCTTTAGAAGAAGAAAATTTAGCCAATCATCTAATTTGGTTGAAGGATGGTGCTGATGCACTAAATTTTATTTTTTGTAAAGGCCCTTATGTGGACAGAAACATTTCCAATCAACCGAAACTAATTTTACTGGATTTAAAAATGCCTAAGGTTGGTGGGATTGAAGTCCTAAAAAGGATTCGTGAAGATAAACGTACTAGTAAATTACCGGTTGTAATAATGACTTCGTCAAAAGAGGAAACTGATATCATAAGAGGATATGATTTAGGAGCTAATTCATACATCGTTAAACCCGTCGATTTTGACAAATTCACGAAAAGTGTAAAAGAAATTGGATTTTATTGGCTCCTAATAAATCAACCTCCAGTTGTATCAAAGGAAAATAAAACCAAATGATAACTCCACTCAAAATATTGATTTTAGAGGATCTTCAAACAGACGTAGAATTAGTTAAATACTATGCGAATACAATTCAACGAAAATGTATATTCGCTGAAGCCAAATCAAAAAATTCATTCCATTGTGTTTTAGATGAATTTGAACCTGATTTAATCATTTCCGATTATCAGCTAGACGGTTACAATGGCTTAAGAGCATTAGAGTACTTAAAGTCACACCGCCCAGACACCCCCTTGATTATCATCACCGGTACACTAGGTGAAGATCTCGCTGTTCAGATCATGAAAAAAGGGGCTAGTGACTTTTTACTAAAGAAAAACATTAGTTCTTTACCCGCTTCTATAGTTCGAACCTTGCGAGAAGTTGAAGAGAAGAAAAAGAATGAGGAAGCCGAAAAAATAAGAAAAGAACTATTCGAGGTTTCTGTGGATATGATAGGAATAGCGGATATTGATGGTTACTTAAAAGTGATCAATCCAGCTTTTGAAAAAACACTCGGTTATTCCAATAGTGAACTACTAAACAAACCATTCATAGAATTCATTCATCCAGAAGATGTTAAATCGACAAAAGGTGTGCTTTTTGGTCTAGTAAATGGTATTCCAATTGAAGGTTTTGAAAATCGCGTTCAATGCGCCGATGGCAAGTATAAATGGTTGGAATGGAATATTAATCAAAAAGGGAGAAAATTATTTTGCAACGGGCGTGACATTTCTGAATGGAAAAAAGCACAAAAAAAATTAAATAAAAGTGAAAACTTTAATAAAGATATTCTTACCTCCCTCACTTCACAAATAGTAGTGATCAATCGAAGTGGAGTAATTATTGAAGTGAATGCCTCATGGGATAAATTTGCTTTAGAAAACGGTGTAGTCGATTTAAACAAAACTTCAAAAGGGTCCAATTATCTGGAGATATGCAGGAAAGCAATAGAAAAAAACGATCCTATTTCTCGCGAGGTATATGACGGAATCATTTCTGTCTTTGAGGGGAGGTTAGATTGTTTTGAAATCGAATACCCATGTCATTCGCCAACGGAGAAAAGATGGTTTATCTTAAGAGCCAACTTATTTGAATCCGATGCCAACTTATTAGTAGTTTCTCATTCAAACATTACAGACTTAAAGCAGGCTCAACAACTGATTCTCGAGATGAATGATGAATTAGAAGAAAGGATACTCCAACGTACATCTCAATTAGAAATAAAGAACAAAGAAATAACAGACAGTATAAATTACGCAAGAAGGATTCAAAAAGCCATCTTACCTTCGGAAAAATATCTTCAAGCTCAAATACCAAATTCATTTTTGTTTTATTCTCCTAAAGATATTGTGGCAGGCGACTTTTACTGGGTACAAAGCATTGATGATCATTTGATGTTTGCCGTGGCAGATTGCACAGGACATGGTGTGCCTGGTGCCATGGTTAGCGTGATTTGTAATAGTGGTTTAAATCGAGCTGTCCACGAATATAAGATTGAAGATCCCGGAAAAATTTTGGACATGACAAGAAACCTTGTGATTCAAGAGTTTGAAAAAAGCGAAGAAGAGGTTAAAGATGGTATGGATATCGCCTTGTGCGTGCTAAAGGAAAATAAATTGAGTTTTTCTGGGGCTCACATGCCACTTTTGATCATACGAAACGGCGCATGCATAGAAATAAAAGGAACGAAACAACCGATTGGTAAATTCGAACCTACTTTACCTTTTGAATCTCACGAAATTGAATTAAAAAAAGACGATATAGTCTATCTATATACCGATGGCATCATTGACCAATTTGGTGGGGAATATGGTAAAAAACTCAAAGCACAAGTATTTAAGTCTGTTCTATTATCAATACAAGCTCTGGATATGAAACAGCAAGGAGAATTTATTGAACAGTTCTTTTTAGACTGGAAGGGAGAATTAGAACAAGTGGATGACGTTTGTTTATTGGGATTGAAAATTTAAAAAACCAAAAAACAGACTACTCTTAAACCTCATTAAAATTCTGCAAATTATACAGTTTTCCTATTGTTCTATTTTACAATAAAATCAAACGGCAAACGCATTTGCATTCCTTGATATTGCTCTAGTTTCTGAAGTAATTGATAGCTTTTAATTAATGCTTCTGGTAATTGCGTCTTGCTTTCGATTGCTTTATCATCTTCCAAGGACTCCAAAATCATGCTCAACTTGTCTTCTTTTTTCAAAGGATAGTATAGAGTCTTGATGTTCTCAGAATTTATTCCAGCTCCTTTGGCTGCAAAGGCAATAGCATCTTGCAATCCGCCTAATTGATCCACCAAGCCTATTCGCTTTGCATCTTTCCCTGTCCAAACGCGGCCGCGAGCTATTGCATTAACTTTTTCTTTGGTCATACCTCTACCTTCAGCCACTCTTGAAAGAAAATCATCGTAAATAGCATCCACTTCCTCTTGAATAATTCCAAACTCCTCTGCCGTTAATTTTCTATTGGCTGAAAATCCTGGACGGTGAGTGTAAATACGGTCAAAAGTTAAACCCAATTTATTCTCAAACATAGCACCTGTATAAGGAATGACTCCAAAAACACCAATTGAACCCGTAATAGTGCTTGGCTCAGCAAAAATAGTTGACGCTGGTGCAGCTATGTAATAACCTCCAGATGCCGCCACATCGCCCATTGAGACAATTACTTTCTTTTTCTGATTGGTTAATTTAACTTCTCTCCAAATTTCATCGCTAGCCAATGCACTTCCACCTGGACTATTGATTCTTAAAACCACTGTTTTTATTGATTTATTCATTCTTGCTTCACGCAATAAACTGCAAATATCTTTAGAAGTCATTTCATTACCGTCAACAGAGATTCCACCTTCGGCCAAAATTACAGCAACATTAGGTTCGTCTGCTTTGGTCAATATTTGTTCTTGAAATACTTTCTTTTTTGCATACTTCTCAAATGAAACTAAATTCAACTCGTCAATACTTTTGGTATTCGCCAATTTAGCCATCTCTTCGAGTACCTCATCGCGGTATTTTGTAGCGTCTATCAAATTATATTTTACAGCGTCGCCCATGCGGTGGATCAGTAAACCTTGCGCTATCTCGTTTATTTTATCAATCTTAATTTTTCTTGAAATCGCTATATCACCGGCTACTTCACTCCATGTTCCATTAAATAATTCGGTATATTGCAATCTGCTTGAATCACTTACTTTGTCTAAAAAGAAGGGCTCAACTGCACTTTTAAAATCATTGTTTTTTCCACGAATCACTTGCATTTCAACTTCCAATTTTTGCAAAGTATTTTTGAAGAAAGTAAATTCAGTTCCCAAACCTGTTAATTCCATTGCACTCGTCGGAAAACCATATACTTTATTTGCTGCGGAGGACAAATAGTATTCTTTTTGTGTTACTACTTCACCTGAATTATAAGCAATTGCAAACTTTCCGGTTTTTTCAAATGCATCAATTGCTTTACGAATTTCACGAGCATTGGAATAACCACAAGACAAACCATCAATCTCTATAAAAACACCTTTGACTTGATCGTCTTTTGATGCAATCTCTAGTCCATTTAGGATGTCTGCCAATCCGAATTTATTCTGCATTTGAAAAGTAGTAGGATCAAACTTCGAACTCGAGCGCTCAGAAACTTCTCCATTCAATTTAAGGTGTAATATTGAATTGTCATTCAACCCTAAAGTGTCTTTGCTGCCTATATCACCTATTAATCCACTTAAAAACAGAAAAAACATGACCAAACCTATCAATGAAGCTACAATTGCAGCCACCAAACTAGGCCAAAACACACGACCAAAACCAACTCTTACTTTCATATTTTTTCTATCCTTTGAAGAATTCAAAAATAACAAAACTAGACGTGCTGTTAAAGTTTAATTTATAAACGGTCTTAAATTGAGTTATTTCACACTATTCACTAGATGGTTGACTGAACGGTTGAAATAAAAGGTGTTTTTTCGGAATTTTAAGCAAAGAAAGCTCCAAAATAATTTAATTATCAGCCGTTTATATCTTTTAAAAATAATTTTAGAAACAGGAACAAACCAATTGATTTAGCATCGATTTGTTTCATTTGAAATATTCAATTTTCGTTGAATAAAACCATTTTCTACTTTTAATGCTGTGGGTTCATTTTCAATATACAAGGAACCCGTGCCTAAACCATGCACGGTTGTTACGGGGTATTCTGCAACCAATTGCGCAATACAATCTAAGCCATGATTCGACTCCAAAGCCGAGGTAATCCACCAACCAACATTGTGTTTCTCTGCCAATGAAATCCATTCTCTACAACCATGAATTCCTCCATGTAAACTCGGTTTTAGAATGATGTACTGTGGCTTAATTTCTTTTAATAATCTTTCTTTTTCTAAACCCACTATTCCAATCAATTCTTCATCTAAGGCAATTGGAATGGGTGATTTTTTTGCTAGAATTGCCATGGATTTCCAATTGCCAGCTGGTATTGGTTGTTCTACAGAATGAATATTTAAGTGTTCTATTTCGTTCAAATAAACCAAAGCATGTTCGGAATCAAAAGCTCCATTGGCATCTATTCGCAGCACTGTATTTATTGGGTAGATTTTTCGCAATTGAGTTAAAACATCTATCTCCTCTGTTTTTGGCAAAGCTCCGACTTTCATTTTCATACAGCCATACCCGTCGCTTTTTTTATCCTCAATTTGCTTTAATACAAACTCTTTCGCACCCATCCAAATCAAACCATTGATTGGAATTTTTAAAGTACCATCAGTAAAGCCATTATTGAAAAATCGTTTTTGTCCATTGCCTTCCCAATCCAGTAACGCCATTTCTAAACCAAAATGAATGGAAGTATTTAGCAGCAAAAAAGACCACAATTTTTCTACTTTTTGGAGAGCCAACAGCTTGTCAGGTTCATCCATCACCAACTCGACATTTTCTTCCAGACAGTTAATTGCAAAATCCAAGCGAGATTCGTATTCCGCGCTATCCACAAAGTCGGGCGATAATCCTGGAATTATGCTGCACTCACCTACTCCGACCTTGTTTTGATGTTCAATTTTTATAAACCAGGCTTGTTTTTCAGTTAATATTCCACGCGATGTCCCACTTGGCTGCTTGAATTGATAGATTTTATTTTCAAAAGAAATCTTCATCGCTATTCACTATATATAAAACAATATCAATGCAGAAACGAAAGCCCAACCGAAAGTTGTCAAAGCAACAACTTTTAATTCTGGATCAAGCTCTGCAGGAATTCGATTCTTCCACATTCGATTTGCATGAAAAGCAATAATCACAAAAAACAAGCAGGGCACAAATAGTAAATAACTCAATTGGAAAGACATATATATAGCACTAACAAAAGCCATTATTAGTAAGAAAAATTGGTAAACTTTGCCATTAATTAATCCGATTTTTACTACTAAGGTATTCTTGCCTACAAGTTTATCATTTACGTGGTCGCGAAGGTTATTGAGATTTAAAACTGCCGTGCTCAGCAAGCCAATTGTTAATGCACCGAATAAAGGACGCATTGAAAATTCAGGAACATACAAATTATACACTCCAATTACAGAAACTAAACCAAAGAATAAAAAAACCATTAAGTCTCCCAACCCCAAGTATCCATAAGCCTTTTTGCCCATGGTATAAGTAATGGCTGCGATTACACAGGCTAGACCAACGATGAGAAATATATATCCTTTTTTAGCATCAAAGCGATACGAGGCGAAATAGATTAAACAGAAGGTTGAAATTACCGACAAAATTGAAAATATAACTACAGCTTTTTTCATTTCACTTGCAGTTATTTCCCCTGTTTGAGTCGATCTCGCTGGTCCTACTCTATCCTCATTGTCAGCACCCTTCAAATGATCGCCCAAATCATTAGCTAGATTGGACAAAATTTGGAAAAACAAAGTGGTGGTCAAACTAAAGAAAAAAATCACCCCATCTGAATGACCGTCAAAGTGTGCAATTGCCGTTCCGAGAAGAATACCCGAAAGGGACAAAGGTAGAGTACGCAGTCGAAATGCTTGCAACCAGATTTTAAATCGATTCATGCTACAAAATTAGTTTTTTGCGCAAATGCTCGGTAGATAAACATTTTAAAACAATCCAAGAATTAAAGGAACTAAGCAATTTATGATCCTTTTTATCCTACTGCCATACTTAATCGTTGAAAAAATAATTTCATTCAATTGATATAATCTTTGCAGTAAAGCAGCGATTACGAATATTGATTGTAGTTTTACATTAATGAAAAAATTAGCCCTTTGTGAACTTTTAGGCATCGAATATCCGATCATTATGGCCCCGATGTTTTTGGTGTCCAATGAAAAAATGACCATTGAAGCAATCAATAGCGGAATTACTGGTGCCATTCCAGCCTTGAACTACAGAACAACTGAAGAGTTGCGCCAAGCGATTCGAACCATTAAAGAAAGTTCTTCCGGACCTTTTGGAATCAACTTGATTGTCAATAAATCCAATTTCAATTATAAAAATCAATTGCAGGTTTGCTGCGAGGAAAAAATTGATTTCATTATCACTTCATTGGGTTCACCGGCTGAAACGATTCAGATGGCACATGCCGCTGGTATTAAGGTTTTTTGCGATGTCACCGATCTAAAATATGCCCAAAAAGTTGAAAAACTTGGTGCGGATGCATTGATTGCTGTTAATAGTGAAGCAGGCGGACATGCAGGAAAAATTTCAATGAAGGACTTAATTGTTTTGCTTAAAAAGAATTGTTCCATACCAGTCATTTCTGCCGGAGGTGTTGGCGATGCGAAAGGTTTAATGGAAGCTATGGAAATGGGCGCGGATGGTTTTTCCATGGGAAGTATTTTTATAGCAAGTGAAGAGGCACCTGTTACCAATGAATACAAGCAAGCTTGTGTAGAATATGGTGCAAAGGATATCGTAATGACTACAAAATTATCTGGAACGCCATGTACCGTAATTAAAACGCCTTACGTTGCCGAAATAGGTACAGAACAGAACTGGCTTGAGCGATTTTTAAATAAAAATAAGCGTTTAAAGAAATGGATGAAAGCCCTGACGTTCCTGAAAGGCATGAAGTCTCTTCAAAAAGCAGCCTTTGGTCAAACCTACAAAAGCGTTTGGTGTGCTGGTCCGAGCATAGAACATGTGCACAACATTCGATCTATTAAAGAAATTGTAGCTGATTTAAAACCAGCTTTTGAGGCATGAAACATTGGCGAATAAAATTTAAGCTTTGGGCTTTAGGGCAATTTTATATTCCCATGCTTGCTTTTGCTCGACCGAAAATAGTTCAAATCAACGAACAAGAAGCTCGAATTAAAATTCGATTGGGTTATCGTACCAAAAATCATTTAAAATCAATGTATTTCGGTGCTTTGGCTGTTGGAGCGGATACTGCTGCTGGAATTCTTATCTTCTATTTCGCCGAACAGAGAAATATGAAATTTTCATTCGCTTTTAAAAAAGCCGAAATGGAGTTTCTAAAACGTGCAGAATCTGATGTGATTTTTGTTTGTTCGGAAGGTGATAAAATTAAAAGCTTGGTCGAGAAATCCCAAAATACAGCAGATCGTTTGAATGAAATCGTTTTGGTTACCGCCTTTGATAAAAATGAAGAA
>JAHKAT010000137.1 GCA_018825925.1 Bacteroidota bacterium
CTAAAAAACAATAGAAAAAGACATACACTACCCAACAGCGAAAAAAGATGGGTGAGATACCATTTCAACTTCAACTTACGAAAGCCTAAAAGCGGCAAAATCATCATCGCACTCCAAAGCTGCAACACCTGATCATTTGCATATCTTCTATACGCCCATTTTTCACTTAAAAAACTCCAAACTTCACTTCTTTCTTCTACCGAATTGGTCCAAATTGGTCGTGGTTCAAAAAGAAAATAAATATTATTCACCGATGAATTATACCATTTAACATATACAACCCAAGCAAATGAAACTAAAATTGCACTAGAAAAAGCCAATACAATACCTTTCGAATGAAGAACAAGTCTTTGATTTTTAATCGATTGCAAAATATCAATCAACACATTTGAAAGAACAAAAGCAGTTGGAAGAACCAAAAGAGTTGGTTTCATTAACCCGGCAAGAGTCAAAAACAAGAAGGTCAATAGCAATGTTTTTCTAGTTCTATTTTCATGTGTTAAAAAATAAAACCCAATAAAACACATACCCAAACTGGCAACGTCAGGCAAATAATTCGGTGCATAATACCAGAAAACTGTTCCTGTAAAAGTCAACAAACAAACCATCCAAGAAATCCATACCGACTGTAATTCTCTTTTCAAGAAAAACCAAAATCCAACAATGCCGGCTATCACCCATCCAAAATTCCACAAACGAAGATACCAGTCTACCTGCCCAGTATAACTCCAAATTTTTGCAATCAAGTAATAAAACAGAGGGAATTCACTCGCACCTCGACCTTCGAAAGTGTTCAAATCATACACAGCTGGCTGCCACCAAGGATTTCCGTGCTGAAAGTAATGTTGTACAAAAGCTAAGCAATCTGTTTGTCGAATATAATGAACGCCAGTAGGTTCGGAGAATAGCCAGTCAAAGCAACCCAAAAGCCACAAAAACAGACCTCCTCCAAAAAGAAGGAAGAAAAACTGAAATAGCGGTTTTTGCAAGAGATGTTTCACGGTTCAAAGATAAAAGAATGAATCAATCTCTCTGATTTCTTACAAAACAAAACGATGTCTATTTTCATCATTAACTAGCAAACAGCCCTGTTGTTTCCCAAACCATTTCAAGCGATTAGAGGCAATGTAGGCGTATACTTTATTGCGAATCCAACTAGGGATTATCCAGAAAACCACTCCTAAAAACCATGGAAATGGCAACATCTTAACTACTTTTATTGCAGCAGATGATTGTTGAAACACTCGGCCATCTTGCATCATAATAAAACTTTGTTCTGGAGGTAGTTTTAAAGAAAACTTCTTCAATTTTTCTTGTGCGAAATCAGACTGCAAGGCAACAAAAGTGAATTTTTGTTTTTTATCTTTTCGATATATCCATTGCACCGCCTTATTGCATAAAACACAACGATCATCAAAAAAAAGCAGGTTGGTCATTTCTTTAAAAATAATTCGATCCCTAAAATGGTCATATCATCAATTTGTTCGTTGATTGAACCTTTGCTGTTTCTCCAATCAAACATACTCTTATCCAATAATTTATATTGCTCGTGCATCGTCATGTTTTGGGATTCTAGCAATAAATTTTTAAATCTTTTTTTCATGAACTTTTTATCCCTATTACCTCCAAACTGATCCACATAGCCATCAGTAAAAAGATATACTCTATCTTGATGTTGAAGTTGAAAAGTATGGTTTGTAAAACCACTCATATCAGGATAGATAGCAATTGGGCGTTTATCTGGTTTTAATTCAGACATTACACCAGTTTCTTTTGAAATCGTAATCAAGGAGTGATTCGCTCCACTAAATTCGCATTCCAAGGTGCTTTCATTAATTAACAAAAGTGAAATATCCATGCCATCCATCTGTTCACCTGATTTTCCTTGTTGGCGAAGAGAAGAGATTACCTTTTTCCTTAATTCATTTAAAATGACATTAGCGGATAAATCTTCCTTTTTTTGAATAATCTCATTGAGTAATCCTATGCATAACATGCTTACAAAACCTCCAGGAACACCGTGTCCAGTACAATCAGCAACCGCTACTATCGACCAGTCGTTTTTTTCTTCCACAAAATAAAAGTCACCCGAAACAATATCTTTGGGTTGATAGTAAACAAAACAATCGCCAGGAATGATGCTCTTAATGTGCTCATTGGAAGGTAATAATGCATTTTGAATACGATGTGCATATCGCAAACTATCCGTCATTTCAGACAAAATTTGCTCCATTTGTTCTTTTTGAGCTGATATTCTTATGTTTCGTCTTTCAATCTCATCCCTTTGTTTACGAACACTTGCAATCAATGATTTTTTCTTTTCAATGTTTTTGTAAACATAATAAGCAAAAACTCCAAGAATCACCAAAATGCTAATTAGCAAAATGACAATTAATCTCTGACGACCAATTTCGCCCATCAAGTCAATCAATATTCTTTTTTTATCGTTGACATCTATTTCTAAAAAAATCAGTTCTCTTTTTTGTTTTTTAATTTCCCCATCTTGCTTTTCAAGAGTTTCAGATTGCTCAGCCAACAATTTATTCTGTTGCTCTAAGCTCATGTTTTGAAAGGAAATGATTGATTTTTGAGACCTTATTGTCTGATCTTTTGTCTTTAAGTCCTTTTTACTCTGAGCAAAATTAGTTTCGGATTGATTATAAAGCTCCTGCCACGTAGTATTACCCTCAGCAAAACTTTGAAGGTTATCAGTAACATTTAGTCCAGCGGCCAATATTGCTAATACATTTATCTCATACTCCTCTTTTGAGAATTTCCCGTTAAAATCAACCATCCAGTTGTACGACTTCTTTAATCCGCTCGTAACAAAAAGCGTTGGCTTTCCGGTATAAAAAGATTGGATTTCGCTAAACTTTCTATTAAAACTTTTGTCAACATATAGAACATCTACATTCTGTAAATTACTAAACTCTTCTAGTCGTGTTAACTTTATGGATTTACCTCGAATTGTTTGGCCTGCAAATTTTTGAGACAACAAATTTAGGAAGGAATCATTTTTATCGAGAACACCTACTACAATAGCATTTTTAGAGGTTTCTTTTGGCCAAATCGTATTGTTCATTACCGTCAATAGATTCACCGCCATTTTTTCACTTGATTGTGAAAACTGCGCGAATATCGAATTGGAAGTACTAAAGACAAACCAAAACAAAATTGTCACCTTGAAAATCTGGCGGAAAACTAATCTCATGAGACAAAAATAGGCTTTTGTATTGAGAAATCTCTCCAGTTTTTTTAGCAAGAAATCTTTGACTGCCTCTCTTTAATCCTTGTAAAAAGCCATGATTTCCCTTTCAACTTAGAAAAATTACCACTACTTTTGACAGCTTTTAAAAGAGAAACAGAATGAACTTACACGAATATCAAGGAAAATCAATTTTGAGTAAATACGGCGTTGCAATTCAACGTGGTGTTATCGTAGATAAATTGGATCATGCAGCGGATGCGGCAAAACAATTAACTCAAGAAACTGGCACGAGCTGGTATGTTGTAAAAGCTCAAATTCACGCCGGTGGTCGTGGAAAAGGATTGGTTAAAGAAACGGGGTCTCACGGTGTTGTTTTAGCAAAAGGTATTGGTGAAGTTGAAGAAAAAGTAAAAGGAATTTTAGGTGGACACCTAGAAACTCTTCAAACAAACGGTATTGCGAAAAAAGTAAATAAAGTTTTATTAGCTGAGGATGTTTACTATCCTGGTGAAACTGAAACGTCTGAATTTTACATGTCTGTTTTATTGGACCGTGAAAAAGGAAGAAACGTAATCGTTTATTCAACAGAAGGTGGTATGGACATCGAGCACGTTGCTGAGCATACTCCAGAATTGATTTATAAAGAATTTATTGACCCACGCGTTGGGATTCAAGGTTTTCAAGCTCGTAAAATTGCCTTCAACCTAGGTTTGAGCGGCGAGGCTTTCAAGCAAATGACCAAGTTTGTTGTTTCATTGTATACCGCTTACGAAGGTTGTGACGCGAGCATGTTTGAAATCAATCCTGTATTGAAAACATCAGACAACAAAATTATTGCAGTTGATGCAAAAGTAACTTTGGATGACAATGCTTTATTCCGTCACCCAGAGTACGCTGCAATGCGCGATCTTGCTGAAGAAGATGAAACAGAAGTAGAAGCTGGTGCAGCTGGTTTGAACTTCGTGAAATTGGACGGAAACGTTGGTTGTATGGTTAACGGAGCTGGATTAGCAATGGCGACTATGGACATCATTAAACTTTCTGGTGGAAATCCTGCAAACTTCTTAGATGTTGGTGGTACAGCTGATGCAGAACGTGTTGAGAAAGCATTCAGCATCATCTTAAAAGACAAAAATGTAAAAGCTATTTTGATCAATATTTTCGGTGGTATCGTGAGATGTGACCGTGTTGCTCAAGGGGTGGTTGACGCATACAAAAGCTTCGGTAACTTCCCTGTTCCATTAATCGTTCGTTTACAAGGAACCAATGCTGTTGAAGCTAAAAAATTGATTGACGATTCAGGTTTGGACGTTCACTCAGTAGTATTGTTGCAAGAAGCTGCAGATAAAGTAAAAGAAGTATTAGCTTAATAGCAAATACATCCATTATAAAAATTTTAAAGGACGGAGCCATTGGTTCTGTCCTTTTTTCTTTTGGAAAATGACTACTAATACGAAAGCATACCGAGGTTTAATTCTTGTTACTATTAAAAATATAGTGTATTTTTATTAGAAACCGTTCACGTGAAAGCATCCAATATTCCTATTTCATTTTTACACACTGAGATATTTAAGAATAGCTCTCACCCCATTTTTTTATTAAACACAGACGACCCTTTTTTCACTGTTTTAGATGCGAATCAATCCTTTTTAGACATCTCCAATCGGAAAGTCACAGAATTAATAGGTAAAGGAATTTTTGAAGTGTTTCCAGAAAACCCGGAGAATACGAATACATTAAACCAGCATTCTATTCGAGCGGCTTTATACGGTATTATTGAAGGCAAACCAAAAGACGTTGTGGATGAATTTAGATATGATATTCAATCCGAAGATAAATCAGCATTTTTAACTCGATATTGGCAAACCACACTTAGTCCAATCAAAGATAAAACGGGAAAGGTTCAATTTATTTTAGTAGAGCCTGTGGATATTACGCAAAGAACTCAAGCTGAAAATAAACTAAAGAATAGTGAAAGCCGATTAAGAAAACTCTTCCACGAAGCTCCATTTAGCATGGCCATTGCCAAAGGAAAACATCACAAAATTCAAAAAGCAAATAAACTTTATCTTGAACTCACCGAACGAACAAGCGACATAATAGGCAAAACAGTCGCCGAAGTATTCCCTGAGCTAAAAGACCAAAATTTTTATGAATGGTTGGATATGGTTTACGAGACCGGAAATACTTTTCATGGCAATGAAGTTCCCTTATCAGTAAAAAAAGCGGGGGAAGACACTTTAACCACCCGATACATCAACTTTGTTTATCAATCTTATACGGATGAAACAGGAGAAATTGCTGGAATATTTTACTTTGGATATGATGTCACGGCGCAAGTAGAAGCGCGAAAAACCATAGAAGAAAATGAAAAAAGATTCACCGATTTGATTCATAATCTTCCAGTTGCTCTTTACACGACTAATCTCGAAGGTGATCTTAAAATTTATAACAAAGCAGCGCTCGATTTATGGGGGGGGGAACCATCACCTAAAGCGAAGTGGATTGGCGTTGACCATGTATTCTCTCCAGTAGGGAAAATGCTTAAAAATAATGAAACTCCGATTGCACAAAGCGTAAAACTTCGAAAAAATATCCGCGACCGAGAGGTCATTTATAAAAAACAAAATGGAGATCTGGTGAATATTTTACCCTACCCATCCCCCATTATTGATTCTAATGGTGAGATGATTGGAGCTATGAATATTTTGGTAGACATCACCAAAAGTAAGAAAGTAGAGCAAGATTTAAGAGTCTTATCATTGATTGCAAAAGAAACAAACAACTCGGTTATTCTTACTGATAAAAAAGGGGTGGTTGTTTGGGTAAATGAAGCCTACCTTAATACATCCGGATATACTGAAGAGGAAATACTTAACAAAAAATATACAGCTATTATTCAGCATCAAAGCACTGACCAAACGATTGTAGACTCCATAAGCGACTACATATCAAAAGGTAAAATATTTGAACTTGAATTTTTGAAGACTAAGAAAAATGGAAGTCAATATTGGGTTGATATTATGGGTAGACCAATAATGAATGAAAAAGGAGAATACACCCACTACTTTCAAATTGAATTTGATTTGACATTAATGAAACTAGCCTATGAAAAGGTTTTGAAGTCAGAAAATGAGTCTAGAAGATTTGCAACCCAATTAAATGAAATACTTGAAGCAGAAAGATCACGTATCGCAAGAGAAATTCACGATGAATTCGGTCAATTGCTTACGGGAATTAAAATGTCGCTCGCAACCTTAAAAAAAACCACTGAAAAACCAGAAGAAACGAATAAAATAAATGACTTAATGGTAGAGGTTGATCTTTCTATTTCCTCATTAAGGAGTTTGGCTTCTGACCTCAGGCCGCGCATATTGGATACCTTGGGTTTAGGTCCTTCTCTAGAATGGTTGGTAAATGATGTTCAAAAAAAATCAGGCATTCGTAGTTCGGTGTTTATTGACGTGGATGAAACCCCTATTGATCAAATGACAGCCATTTGTTTTTACAGAATTTGTCAAGAAGCATTGACGAATGTATTAAAGCATTCTGAAGCCAACAAACTAAGTGTTCGTTTAATACAAAATAAAGACACCTTATCCTTAGAAGTTTCTGACAACGGTATTGGCCTAAATTACGACAAACGAGAGCCCCATTTTTCAAATGGAATATTGGGAATGCGTGAACGAGCCTTAATGCTTGGTGCCTTTTTCGAAATAGACAGCCAACCTAAAAAAGGTACCACATTAAGGGTGACTTTAAAAATTAAAAGGAATGAAAAAAATATTAATAGTAGATGACCATGCATCCATAAGAATTGGCGTCAAATCTATATTGTCAAATGAATTTCAATTTGTTGATTTTGGTGAAGCCACAAATGCAGGTGAAGCCACTCGAATGCTTGTAAATGAAAAATGGGACTTAGCGATTCTTGATGTTGATTTGCCTGGGAGAAATGGGTTTGAAATTCTAAACTTCATTAAAACAGAGAAAATAAATACCTCCGTTTTAATGTTCACCTTTCACAATGATCCACATATTGCCTTAAGAGCAATTAAATCGGGAGCCAAAGGATTTCTTTCTAAAGGAGAATCAGAAGATGAACTGATCAAGGCGGTGAGTGTGATTTTAAAAGATAACATCTATCTATCAGACTCTATATCTCAGCATGTACTTGGGGATATTGGCACCAACAAAGAAAAGCAAAAACACCAAGACCTTTCAGATAGGGAATACCAAATATTGAAACTCTTATCCAAAGGGCAAAAAATAAACCAAATTAGCAAAAACCTCAACTTAAGTCCTTCTACCATTAGCACCTATAGAAGAAGGGTTTTAGATAAATTGAATCTCGATTCGAACGCAGACTTGATTTACTACTTTATCAATCTAGGATTAAATAAAACTGATCAAAACAGTGACTTGTAGAATTTACTCTACATATTAATCAGTGTTTTCTCTAAAAAAGGAGTGATCTCCTTTCTTTAGTTTTGACACATCCGAAAGGTTAAGCGATAGAACTAGAACTACTTAAACTAAATCTTTTGGGAGTAACTCAATAGGTATTGACAATAAATAATTTCATCAAGAACAAAGCATTCGATCAATAAGGAAGTTTTTAAATAATTAGATAAACTTAATACCAAACTTTTCTTTTATAGATGCAAATTAAAGTGGCTACTACGATACAATGCAGCTTTCAGAAAATTGGTTTTATGAATAAAATCAAACCTCGAGGAAAGATTTTATGTGCCGCAAGAATCGAATAGGATAGAACCTTGCACAATAAATAATTGTAGAATAACAACTACATGTTTTAGGTTGATATTCTACAATTGATCATTCGGAAATGATTTATTTTAGGTAATGATAGGTTTTCATAAGTAGATAATGTTCCATTGCCAAGCTTGAGTAGAGAAATTAAAAAAAAGTATTTGTAAGCCTATTTTATATTGACAGTAATTATTTTAAAACCATGGAAACAGTCACTTCAAATGAGCTTCTCTACTCCACCTTTAGCAGAGAAGATGTGAAATCTATTCAGCTTTATTTTGAGATTAATGAAAAATATTACTGGAAATTAAATGAAGACCTTCAACAAGACCTCATTGGTCATCCTTTATGGGGAGGGATTTTTAATTCCTTATCAAACGAACAATTAAGATTGCAAAACGAGAGATCATTGGATTTTCAAAAAAAAGCGATTTATGAAAATCAATGGGATGCCTACTATCAAGAATTAATGCTTCAAGGTAGAACCTATGCCCAAATGAATGTATCTTTTACTGATTGGACTGAAATCATCAAGTTGTATCGGAAAAAGATGACATTCTATATTAAGAAAGAGTTATCCCTAGGAACGGAAAAATTAATAGATGCCATGGAGGGAATGGCCATCTTATTCGATTTTGCAATGTCAGCCATAGGAGAATCCTATATTTCAGAAAAAACTGAGGCACTAAACCAATATCGTTACTTTTTTGAAAATACTTATGATTTAGCATGTATAGCCAATGAGGATAGTTATTTTGAGGTCATTAATTCAACTTTTACTTCAAGCTTAGGATATACTGCACAAGATTTAACATCGAAGCCTTTTCTTGAATTCATTCATCCTGATGATATCGAAGGTACTTTATTGATAGTAGATAAGTTA
>JAHKAT010000138.1 GCA_018825925.1 Bacteroidota bacterium
GGTCTCCGAATTCAGCTTCCTGAGCGTCGTGCTCGCTTTCAGCCTCAAACTCATTCAATTCTTCTTTCACTTTTTCCCAAACTTGATCGCGCTCATCCCAATCAAAACCAATTCCTCTGGCTTTTTCTTGGATACGCTGTGCCTTAACCATTGCGGGTAAAGAGTTAGGAACACCCTCAAAAATGGATTTCTTACCTTCTTTGAGCTTGAGTTTCTCCCAGTTTTTTTTCACTTCTTCCTCATCTGCCACTTCTACATCGCCATAAATATGTGGGTGACGGTGAATTAATTTTTCACAAATTTGATTCAACACACTTGTGACGTCGAAAGCATCAATCTCACTCCCTAATTTGCAGTAAAAAACCAAGTGCAAAAATAAATCACCTAGTTCTCCTTTCAGCGAAGGCAAATCATTTTCAAGAATTGCGTCGGTCAGTTCGTAGCTTTCTTCAATGGTTAAATGACGGAGAGACTCAAAAGTTTGCTTTTTATCCCACGGACATTTCTCGCGTAAATCATCCATTATATTTAACAAGCGTTCAAAAGCCAAAAGTCGTGCGTCCATAATATTGTTCAAAACCTTAAAATTAGGTTTAATCTTCAGAATACAGAAAAATCTATTTTTGTAGAATGCCAAAACCAATATTTCTCATCTTTTGTTTTTTGCTCGGGTCGTTCATTTCCCTCGGGCAAAATCAACATGGGTTGGGTGTGGCTTATCGAAATGGTGTATTGATTGCTCATCGCCCTATAATGAACCATTTGAGTCAACGAAAAATTCAATCGGTTGAACTCAATTATTTTAGAGATTTAACTGACTCATCGTCTTGGGCTAGTCATTATTCTTGGGCAACAGTAGGATTTTCTGGCTTGTATTCTAGCACTGGAAATTCGGAGGTGTTAGGTCAGGCCGCCTCCGCATTTTTATATGGTGAGTTGGGTTTCTTTGATTTTAAAGGAATTAAATTAGGTTCGAGAGTTGGATTTGGTTTAGGCTTTGTGACAAAAAAGTTTAACCAACAAAACAATCCTAAAAACGTGGCTATTGGAAGTCACTTTAATGCAACGGTTTTATTGGGACTGATCGCAAAATGGAAACTTGGGAATGGCGATTTAGTTTTAACTGCCGATATGACTCATTTTTCGAATGGTGGATGGGCAGTGCCTAATCTGGGTCTGAACAAAGCGATGCTGGGACTTGGTTATAGGTTAAATCTCGGAAGTCAGTTGCCATCCTTGGATTCACTGAAAGTCAAAACTTTAAATAATTATCAGTTCACGATCTACTCGTCGGTGTCAGGTAAAGAAATTTTTCCAACGGGAGGCAAGAGATATTTAAATATTGAATTTTCACCAACACTGGAAAAAAGACTTGGTCCTAAAGTAGGATTAGAAAGTTCAATTGATGTGATTTATAGAGGT
Organism: Bacteroidota bacterium; assembly: GCA_018825925.1. Taxonomy (GTDB): domain Bacteria; phylum Bacteroidota; class Bacteroidia; order Flavobacteriales_D; family Crocinitomicaceae; genus UBA2040. The sequence continues at coordinate 1,423 of JAHKAT010000138.1, forward strand.
TCATTAAAAAGCTATTTACCTGAATTTAAAAAGAATACAATTGACTTGATGCAGGCTTCAGTGAATGGAGGTGTGGTTTTTTATTTCAATCGCTTTTCTACATTGGTCAGCTTAGGAGCATATATTCGAGATGTGTATCAACCAAATGCTAGGTTGTATCAAAAAGTTGGTTTGCGCTATCAATTAAGTAAACAGTTTTACGGTCAAATTGTGCTTAAATCTGTATATGGTAGGGCAGATTATTTGTCATGGGGAATTGGGTATCGTTTTAAATCGCGAGAATCATGAGATTATTAATTGGAATGGTGCTCGTTTTATGTCTTGTTTCGTGTCAACGAAGGGAGGATAGACAATGTTTGAAATTCACCGGAAAAGAGGCTGTTAAGCGATTGGATTTAGCTGAATTTCGCGCTTTAAGTGTAGGCCCACGTGTCGCTGTGGATTTGTTTCAAGACTCTATCAATTTTATAGAAATTATTGGAGGAGAAAATCTGCTAAATTTTATTGAAACCGATATTAAAAATCATCATTTGAAAATACGTAATGCAAACAAATGCAATTATTTGCGTTCGCAAAAAGACAAGGTTAGACTTGAGGTTCATTATAGGGATTTGGATTCTGTTTTTTTAAATTCTTCTGAAGATGTACGGATGATAAATACTTTGAAAAACAAATATTTTTACGCAGATTTTAATGAAAGTTCAGGTCATTTTTTTGTCAATGTCAATGTTGA
>JAHKAT010000007.1 GCA_018825925.1 Bacteroidota bacterium
ACTTAAAAAAGTATAATATGAAACGTCTAGTAAAAATATCAACGTATCCGCTTCTTTACATTTGTATGGCATTTTTTATTTCTTCTTGTACTGAAGAATCTGCCAGTGAATTAGAAATCCAGGAAGAGGCATCTATGGAAGGTGAAAACAATTCCGGTCAAGAGCCTACTTATGTGCAATCACCATCGAATGGGCAGACCAACTCACAACCAGCAGCTCAGCAAACTACAAACAGTCCTGAAAAGAAAAGAATGAGCAACACTGCAAAAGGTGCTTTAATCGGTGCTGGAGCTGGAGCTATAACTGGTGCGGTAGTTAGTAAGAAAAAAGGAAAAGGTGCAATTGTTGGTGGAGTTATTGGGGCAGGTGCAGGTGCAATAGCCGGTAAAGTTGTCGATAAGAGACAAGAAAATGATGTAGAATAAATATTTACGACAAACCTATAGTAAGAGTCAGACTTATCGTTTGGCTCTTTTTTTGTTCAAATTTTTTGAAGTTCTTTCCCTTAGGTGTCCGCAACTTTACACCTAAAAAAATGGATTAATAAATTGTAGTCAAAAAATGCAACAATAAATACAACTTGTCGCATTCAATGTATCCGCAACTTTGCACATAATTTTTCAAAAAAAATCATTTCTCAATTTTGAAACCAATTTGCTTTTTCTTAAATTCAATAGAACTAAGCTTATGCACATGAATACTATAAACCTAAAAAACACAGGATTGTTAATCCAGACAAACATTCTACCTACAGAAAAAGAATGTAGATTGATATTCAAAGAATATCGTGAAAAAATGGGCGTGAAATGTAAAAAATGTTCTCAAAAAAGACATTATTTTATCGCGTCTAGGATGCAATGGCATTGTAAAAATTGTGGATTTAGAACCACCCTTCGAAGTGGTACAGCGCTCGAAAACTCAAAGTTATCATTTCAAAAATGGTTTCAAGCTATCAATATATTATCACAAGACGTCAATGGAGTTTCGGCAAAACAATTGCAGCTTTTAATCGGTTTAAAACGATACCAGCCTGCCTGGTCCATGTTGCACAAGATCAGACGTTCATTTATTCCTCACTTTAAAAACAATTTTCACGATGAATCATCCAAGGAAGTATGTCACATTGTTACCGAGTCGCGCTGCGGAATTGTTGGGATTTCTGAAAGTAAAGACCGAATTCTTTGGCGAAACCTAAGATATTGGAATGAAAAACCCGCTCCATATACTTTCTCAAAACTACTTATGCCCGTCAATTATTGGGGTTGTTCTATTATGATGAAAACTGTTAAACATTCTTTAAATCATGCAGTGACTTTGTTTTGGCAAACGATTCGTAAAATACATAAATGGGTGAGCGACAAGTATCTACAAAACTATTTACAAATTTTTCGATACTTTCTATCTCACCAAAAGACTGAAGAGCAATATCGAGAAATGATCTTGACTCGTTTGATGGCTTATTATTAATTTTTTGGTGTAAAGTTGCGGATACCTGGTACTTTAAATTAAAACAAGGCGTCAACCATCTCTAATAAATTAGCGTACACTGACCCAACTTTTAACCTAATTAAGCTATTCTATTTTTTTACGTGTAAAGTTGCGGATACCTCAAAGCATCGTACATTCTTTTATATCTTTGCAACACTTATCAAAAATAAGCATACATTGACAACAAAAATAAAATTTGGCACAGATGGTTGGAGGGCAATCATCGCGGAAGAATTCACAACTCAAAACGTAGCTCGCGTTTCTAAAGCAACCGCAGATTGGCTTAAATCCAATTTTAAAAACCCGTCTCTTGTAATCGGTCATGATTGCAGATTTGCAGGTGAATTATTTACTGAAACTGCCGTGAAAGTTTTTATTCATGAGGGAATACATGTTAAGTTAGCTAAAGACTTCGTTTCCACACCAATGGTTTCACTAGGGGTTAAACAACTTTCTTGTTCTATAGGCGTGGTTATGACTGCCTCCCATAATCCACCTTCTTATAATGGTTACAAACTGAAAGCACATTACGGCGGACCATTATCTCCTGAAAAAGTTCAAGAGATAGAAGATATTATTCCAGATTCATATACAATCGACCTATCGGAAGTTTCAATTCACAAGGCTATAGCATCAAAACAAGTTGAAATTATCGACCTTGAAACGCGTTATGTAGACCATGTTAAGGCTAATTTTGATTTAGAAGCAATTGAAAAAAGTGGATTAAACTTCGTTTATGATGCTATGTATGGAGCAGGACAAAGAGTTTTACCTCGTATTTTACCTAATACACAGTTGCTGCACTGTGATTACAACCCGTCTTTCATGGGACAAGCTCCCGAACCAATCGCAAAAAACCTGAAAGATTTAGAACAGTACATTATAAAGAAAGGCAATATTCATTGTGCATTAGCTACCGATGGCGATGCGGATCGTATCGGACTATATAATGGCAAAGGTGATTTTATCGACTCTCACCATATCATCCTTCTGTTGATGCACTATCTGGTTAAGTACAAACAAATGACCGGTAAGGTTGTAACTGCTTTTAGCTGCACTCCTCGTGTAAATAAAATGGCTGAACACTATCAGTTGGATTATGAAACTGTGAAAATAGGTTTCAAATATATCGCAGGAATTATGGTTGAAGAAGATGTATTAATCGGTGGTGAAGAGTCTGGTGGTATTGCAACTAAAGGACATATTCCTGAACGAGATGGTATCTGGATGGGTTTAATCATCTGGGAATTCATGGCGAAATCCGGAAAAACACTTGATGATTTAATTAATGAAGTGTATGAAATTGTTGGGGAATTTCAGTTCGAACGAAGCGATTTGCATATTACTGAAAGTTTGAAACAAGAAATTATCAAAAATTGTAAAAACAACACCTATACTTCTTTCGGAAAATATAAAATAAGAAATGTAGAAACAGTTGATGGTTTTAAATTTTTCATCGATGATGATCGCTGGGTAATGATTCGCCCTAGTGGAACAGAGCCTGTTTTGAGAACTTATGCGGAAGCTCCTACAATGAAGGAAGTTCGAGAAATTCTTGAATTGACTGAACAAACTATTTGTAATTAAATTATGTCGGGTTCCACTTTCGGTCGTTTTCTTCGCTTGACCACCTATGGTGAGTCTCACGGAGAAGCTATTGGTGGAATTTTAGATGGTTTTCCCTCTAACTTTGAAATTAATTTTGAAGAACTTCAAACCTTCGTTGACAAAAGAAAACCCGGACAATCAAAATTAGTCACCCAAAGAAAGGAATCTGATACTATACAGGTTTTATCAGGTGTTTTTGAGGGTAAATCTTTGGGCACTCCCATTGCTTTTATGGTTCCAAATGAGGATGCAAAAAGCAAGGATTATTCGAACAACAAAGATGTTTATCGTCCATCTCATGCTGATTTAAACTATCAACAAAAGTATGGAATACGAGACCACAGAGGCGGTGGCCGATCAAGTGCAAGAGAGACTGTGGCTCGCGTAATCGCTGGTGGAATAGCAAAACAATTTCTCGAAAGTGAAGGTATTTTTATTCAAGCTTTCGTGGACCAAATTGGATCCATTCGCCTTGAAAAAAAAGACAAATTAGACTTCCTGTATAACGAAAGTTCGATTGAAGCTTCTTTGGTGCGTTGTCCAGAGCCCCAAACTTCATCGTTGATGGAAGAATTAGTCTTGAAAACAAAAAAAGATGGAGACAGTATTGGTGGAGCCATTTTTTGTAGAATCAAAGGGGTTCCTTTTGGTTTGGGCGAGCCTGTTTTCGATAAATTACACGCCAAACTTGGACAGGCCTTATTTTCAATAAACGCAGTAAAAGGTGTTGAATTTGGTTCTGGTTTTTCAGGCATCGAAATGCTTGGATCTCAGCACAATGACCTTTTTGTAGAAGGAGGTAAAACGGAAAGTAATAATTCTGGAGGTATTATAGGTGGAATTTCCAACAGTATGCCTATTGATTTCAGAGTTGCATTCAAACCGGTTGCCACTATCGCAAAACCTCAACAGACAATTAATTCTGAATTAAAAGAGGATACAATTCAAGGCAAAGGAAGGCACGATGCTTGTGTAGTTCCCAGAGCTGTTCCTATAGTCGAAGCGATGGCAGCCCTAACCATTTTGGATTTTTATTTAATGTACAAAATTTATAAATAACATGATTCAGCGAGTTCAAAGTATCTATTTATTGCACTGTATTCTTTGTTTAGGGTCACTCCTATTTAACATTCCAATTGTAGATTTTCAAAGTGATGAATTTTACTATTCTATTTCAGCATTACATATTGTAAATACAGATATAGCTAGTTCTGAAGTTATTAGTAAGAATTTTCATTTTGGTGGGCTCATTTTATTTGTACTGTTAGTTTCAGCTATTTTAACATTGGTCCAATTCAAAGACTTAAAAAAACAATTCAAACTTGGACGATCATTGTTCTTCACTTACCTCTTGGTTCTAATTGGAACCATGTTATGGATTTCTTTCGGAGAAAACTCCATTGATTCTGACATTAAAACACGCCATCTGGGATTAGGTTTCCTGATTTTTGTAGTTGGCTTTCCATTTACTTTTTTAGCCAACATTGGCATCAAACGGGACAAAACATTACTCGAATCATTGGATCGCTTGAGATAAAGCAATGCATATTCAGTACATAATCCCAATCATTACACACACAAATAAATGAACGTATTATCGGTTGAAAATATCACCAAAAGTTTCGGTGATCGCATGATTTTTCAAGACCTAAGTTTTGGAATGGATCAAGGCGACAAAATGGCCATCGTTGCTAAAAATGGAAGAGGTAAATCAACTTTACTGCGCTCTTTAATGGGAATTGAACCTTTGGATTCTGGTAGAGTTGTCTTTCGAAATGATATGACCATTGCTTTCATGGAGCAAGCTGAAAATCTAAACCCCGATTTGCGAATTATTGAGGCGGTCTTTGACTCTGAGTTACCCGCTCTTAAAGCAGTTAAGGAATACAATGAGGCCTTGATGTCGCAAGACCTCGATGAAATGGAGCGTTTAACTGGACTTTTGACCGACTTAAATGCATGGGATACAGAAGCACAGGTCAATCAGATATTGTCTGTTTTAAAATTAGACGATCCTCAAAAGAAAATTAGCGAGTTATCAGGTGGGCAAAAAAAGAGAGTCGCCCTGGCGCAAGTTCTGATTTCTGAAGCAGATATCTTAATTTTAGATGAGCCAACCAATCATCTTGATTTAGACATGATAGAATGGTTGGAAGAATACCTTTCTAAATCGCGCTCTACCCTTTTAATGGTTACGCACGACCGTTATTTCTTAGAAGTTGTTTGCAATCACATTTTAGAACTTGACGACGAAACACTCTACAAATACAAAGGAAATTTCTCGTACTACCTCGAAAAGAAGGCAGAACGTCAGGAGCAAATGCAATCGACCATTGACAAAGCGCGAAATACTTTTAAAAAGGAACTCGATTGGATTCGCCGTCAACCCAAAGCTCGAAGCACGAAATCAAAGTACAGAGTTGACGCCTTTCAAGACATTAAAAAGGTGGCTACCACTCGTTTGGAAGAAGATGAACTTGAAATACCTGTAAAAATGGAGCGTTTGGGTTCCAAAATTGTCGAATTCCATAAAGTGGGTAAATCTTACCCGAACAAAATTATTCTAAACGACTTTTCATACCATTTTAAAAGAAAAGAAAGACTGGGAATTGTTGGTGCCAATGGAACAGGGAAAAGTACCTTTCTTCAAATGCTAACGGGCAATGCCGAATTAGACAAAGGAAAGGTGGTCGTTGGAGAAACTGTGAAATTTGGTTACTATTCTCAAACTTTGCTTGAGACCGACAATGACAAAAAGGTAATTGACGTTATCCGCGACATTGCAGAATTCATTCCTTTAGAGAAGGGGCGACAAATGAGCGCTGCTCAACTTTTAGAAAAGTTTCTTTTCCCAAGAAACATGCATTTTCAGTTTGTTTATAAACTATCTGGAGGTGAAAAACGCCGTCTTAAATTACTCACCATTTTAATGAGTAATCCGAACTTTTTAATTCTAGATGAGCCGACCAATGACTTAGATATTTTTGTAATGTCTGTATTGGAAGACTATTTGAGAGCTTTTGAAGGTTGCCTAATTGTTGTTTCGCATGACCGTTATTTTATGGATAAAATGGTCGATCACTTGTTTGTTTTTGAAGGCGAAGGGGAAGTAAAAGACATCCTTGGAAACTATACTAGTTTTAGACAAAAACAAATCGATGCAAAACGCGACAAACAGGTTTTAGTTGCAAGAAATGCAAGTACCGAACCCGAAAAGCCTGTCGTAAAAGTCGAGAATAAAGATTCTAACTCTCCGAAAAAATTAAACTTCAAGGAAAAAATAGAATTGGAACAAATCGAAAAGGATTTAGAACGCCTGGAGGGAGAAAAAGAAAAATACACGCAAATCCTTTCAACCTCCACGGCCGATAACCAAGAATTAATGGAAGCTGGGATTAAGTTGAAAGAAATAATGGACTCCATTGAGACTATAACTGAGCGCTGGATGGAGTTGGTTGATTGATGACAGTGCTCTGAATCACCAAGCACTAAAGACCTATCCGCAACTTTACACCTATTTTTTTTAGGATAAAATTTAGAAGTGATTTTTTTTAAATCACCTCGAACTTTTAAAATTTTTGTTAGTGTAAAGTTGCGGATACATCGCAATGTGAAATTCAACTCCCAAACCCCATTCCAAAACAATATTCAACATCAAAATTTAAATCCTATTTCCTTTTTTTTTACTCCCTCCTACTTCATCTCAAAAACCTATCTCTTTTTTTTCTTTTTTAACACTTAAAAAACACTATTTTAGCGGTCGATTCCTAATATTCATAAGGAATTCAGGCTTTAGCTTCTAAGTTTATTTTGGGAGTGAAAGGGCGAAGCTATGCCACTATTTAGCTGCAAATTTCTTCTATTTCAACCATTTAAATGAAATCAATAAAAAATATCTGTTGTATAGGCGCTGGTTATGTCGGTGGACCAACAATGAGTGTCATCGCTTTCAAATGTCCCGAAATTAAAGTGACCGTCGTTGATATTAACGAAAAAAGAATAGCCGCTTGGAATGATGAAGATGTATCCAAACTACCCGTGTACGAACCAGGTTTAGACGAAGTGGTAAAACAAGCACGTGGAAAAAACCTATTCTTCTCTACCGAGGTAGACAAAGCTATCGATGAAGCTGACATGATCTTTATTTCGGTTAATACGCCCACCAAAACCTATGGAATAGGAAAAGGAATGGCGGCAGATCTTAAATACATAGAACTTTGTGCTCGCCAAATTGCCTCTGTAGCAAAAACTGATAAAATCATCGTCGAGAAATCGACACTCCCAGTGAGAACGGCTGAGGCCTTAAAAACAATATTGAACAACACTGGAAATGGTGTCAAATTTGAAATTCTTTCTAACCCAGAGTTTCTTGCCGAAGGTACCGCTATCGATGATTTGTTAAATGCCGATCGTATTTTAATTGGTGGAGATTCTACCCCTTCCGGAGAAATAGCGAAACAAGCGCTGGTGGATGTGTATGCGCATTGGCTGCCGAAAGAACGTATACTAACCACCAATGTTTGGTCGTCAGAACTTTCTAAACTGACTGCCAATGCCTTTCTTGCTCAACGTGTTTCCTCAATCAATGCTTTGTCTGAATTATGCGAAGTAACAGGAGCTGATGTTAATGAAGTCTCTCGAGCAATCGGAACGGATTCGCGTATTGGACCAAAATTTTTAAAAGCTTCTGTCGGCTTCGGCGGATCTTGCTTTCAAAAAGATATTCTCAATTTAGTTTATATCGCTAAAACATACGGCTTAAATGAAGTGGCCGATTATTGGGAACAGGTTATTATAATGAATGACCACCAGAAGTTACGCTTTGCGCAAAACATTGTGAAATCTCTGTTCAATACTGTTTCTGGTAAGAAAATAACAATGCTCGGTTGGGCTTTTAAAAAAGACACCAACGACACTCGTGAATCCGCCGCGATTTATGTGGCTGATTATCTGTTGAATGAAATGGCTGAACTGACTGTTTATGATCCAAAGGTTAGCGAAGAACAAGTACTAGCCGACTTGGATTATTTAAACTCACGGTCAGAAAACGAAAACCGAAAACTAATCAAAGTGGTAAACGATCCTTATGAGGCTTGTAAAGATGCACATGCCATTGCCGTTTTAACAGAATGGGATGAGTTTAAAACCTACGATTGGTCGAAAATTCATGACAACATGTTGAAACCGGCTTTCTTATTCGACGGAAGAGCTATTCTGGACATGGATAAACTAGAAGAGATTGGTTTTCAAGTATATACTATTGGTATTGGCGCCGAATAAATG
>JAHKAT010000139.1 GCA_018825925.1 Bacteroidota bacterium
CATAAAACCACGTGAAATTTGAAGCAGATGTAATAATTTGTTGATCAAAAAATCCTGATGTCAATTCAACAAAATCTTCAAATCTTTTGACATTTCTAGAGGCCAACATTTGATCTATTGTTATGTGCCAAGCCGAAAAACTCTCTTCATTTTGTCCATTTTTAAACAATGAAACAATAGAATAAACGTAATTGTATAACTCAGGATATGGCTTCAGTTTCTTTTCCAAAATAAGATTACTCGTTGCCACCAATTTGATAAAAAGTGGTTCAGGAAAATTCCCCGATTCTAGTAAAAAAAAGGGTAATTGTTTTTTGGCCAAATTGGTGTAATCGCCTTTTCCATAGTCACTTAACGATTGTTGAAATTCCTTAATGAATTTTTCCCTATTTACAGAAAATGTAGGTTGAGCATAGGACACAGTAGTAACTAACAACAGGACCAAAAGGGATACTAAATTTCTCATTCTTTAATTATTTTTTTAATTGGAGACAAGCCCAATTTTCTTTAAAAGTTTTATTGACGAATTGAAAACCAACATTTTCAGCTATTTCAATTAAATCAGAACAATCGGTATCAAAAAAGCCGCTTAAAAAAAGTACACCTTTTTGTTCCAGAAGTTCATAATAACTAGGTAAATGCCTAATTAAAACATTTCGATTGATATTGGCAAGAATCATTCCAAATTTCCTGCCTTCAAGGATGTCTATATCCCCATGTAAGGACTCAATTTTACTGCATTCGTTGCGTTCTGCATTCTCAGATGCGTTGACGGCAGACCATTCTTCAATATCCACAGCAACACAGGATTTAGCACCCAATTTTTCAGCTAAAATGGCCAAAATCCCAGTTCCTGCGCCCATGTCTAATACTTTGTCTGGTATTTGTTCAAGTTCAAAAAGCGCCTTACACATCAAGTAGGTGGTCTGATGATGCCCTGTGCCAAAAGACATCTGCGGTTGAACTAAAAGAAGCATTCCTTTGGCTAGTTTTTTATCGTGAAAAGGAGCTAAAATAGTTCCATAATCATCTATAAAAACGGGTTCAAAATCGGCTTCCCAAGTTTCATTCCAGTTTTGATGGGGTAAAAATTTAGTTGAGTAAGATAATACAACCGGGCCTTGGTCCTGAATCTTACCAAGTGTTTTTTGCACTTCCTCGGTATTCAAAAGATCATTTTGGATATACGCATCTACTCCATTATCTTGATCGACAAAAGATTCAAAACCTAAATCCGCTAAATGAGCCACGATAATTTCACTCCAAGGCTTTACAGGCTTCAATACTATTTTCCACTCCCAATAATCCATTAAAACGAATTTGCAATTTTTAAAAATGATTCTCTTTCCAAAGATGCTCCACCTATTAAACCTCCATCTACGTTCGGACAGGCAAATAATTCTTTCGCATTGTCAGGGTTACAGCTTCCTCCATATAGTATTGATATTTTATTGGAAAGGTCTATCGAGTAGGCATCCGTCAACCAGTTGCGTATGGACGAATGCATTTCTTCTGCTTGTTCGATGGTTGCTGTTAATCCAGTACCTATTGCCCAAACGGGTTCGTAAGCGATGGTTACTTGTTCCATCTGTTTAGCATCTAAATGAAATAAGGAATCGATCAATTGAGATTTAACGAATTTCATTTCATTATTCTCTTCTCTAACATTCAAAGGTTCACCGCAGCAAAATACAATGTTAAAACCATTTTCTATAGCCGAATCTACCTTTCTTTTTAGAAAGTCACTGTGTTCACCAAAGTAAGCTCGGCGTTCTGAGTGACCAATCAAAACGGTCTTCACTCCTATGGATGACAATTGAGTAATAGAAATTTCACCGGTATAGGCTCCTTTTTCGGCAGGATAGAAATTTTGAGCACCAATTTCAAGAGTTTCAAAAGGCAAAGAACTCATGGTATACAGGTATATAGCAGGCGGAAAAATCATTAAATCTACCTCTGTAGACTTATCGGTTGACACAGCTATTTCCTTGCAGAGGTTTAGGGCATCCTCTAACTCAAGATTCATTTTCCAATTTCCTGCAACAATTTTTTTTCTCATTTTAATTCAATCAAATTTTCATTTATCCACTTTGCTGACGGAGTAGAACGATGTGGGTATTTTTCCTTTACAACTCCATTTTCAATGATTAACAAGGCTGGATTAGATCTTGTAATAGCCTTTAATTCAGTTTCGTCATTAATGAATATCGGAATATTAAAGTGATATTTTTTTCTAAACTGTTGTACTTGTTCAGGACCTGAACTCACCAATAATATCATTGGAATTCCTTTTTCTTTACACAAGTTTAAAATTTCTTTATAACGATTAATATTACTCCAGTTTGCATCTTCGATTTTTTTAGCCACCATGACAAAAATCTGTTTTTCGGAAATGATGTATTCTCTCAAACTAATTTCGGCTGGAGCTTCCCCTTTCACTTCTATGGTGTCTATAATTACATATTGACTGATAGGAAAACCATCTATTGAATATTCTTCCATAGGAATTTCCATATTCGATTTATAGGTTTTATCATAAATCCTCAAGCCCGGAATCATCGGTGCCTTAAAGAAGTTGGACACAAAAGGAAGTTCCAACTCAAATTTAGATACTGCTTCAGAAGTAAGGGTTGGATTAAATTGCTCCGTTATAGAAGGAATTCTCATAGGAATAATTTCTTTCTGGGTCATCTCCTTGTACTTCCAGCTTTTGTTTTCCCAAATTTTCGATTCAATGTACTTTTTTGAAGAAGCGTCGTATTCGCGATTCTCTCCAGTTTTTAAATTTTCATAGACCAAAAGGTTTTCATATTTCCCTTCCTGTCCATCATTCATTCGTTCCTTTAAATTAGAATCAACCGCATAAGCTCGATAATCTTTAATAGGATCATAAGCCAAAACATAGGCGATCATTAAAACACATAATAAAGTACTCCATAAAATAACTCCTGTGTTTTGCATCAGTATCGATTTAAATGCTCCTAAACACCAAAGCGCGCCCAACAAGGCTAGTCCTGTAAAAAGCAAAGGGAAATACCATGAAAAGACCCAACTAAAAAATAAAATAACTATGAATCCTCCAATAATATATGAGGTATGACCTGAAGACTCTATTTTTCCTTTTTTAAATGCCGCCAGCAAAAGCCAGATTCCAAAATAACTCAAAATAATATCCTTCCAAAGCGACTCGCTTGGCGTTAAGGATCGGCCGACTGAACCTTTTAATGCATCGCCAAAACACCCACAGTCTTCTACACATTGTGGTTGTTTCATTTCATCAATAACAAGCTCACTACTATTTTTACTTACGACAATTATATCTTTATTTTCTTTAGAAAGCTTGGCTTTTTCTTGACCGATTGAATTAGTGCTTTCATAGCGATCTCTATCCTTAAACTTCGAACTTGGATCACAATTGGCTGTGTGCCAAGTAAGAAAAGTAAAAAACAACATCATTCCAATGAGGAGACTCGAGACTATTTTCATTTTTAGACCGAGAAGCGTAAGAACACCCAATACAATTTCTATTATGCAAATCA
>JAHKAT010000140.1 GCA_018825925.1 Bacteroidota bacterium
TGAACTGAATTTTACTTTCTATTTTTCCAATACGTAGGTTTCCCATTTTTGGATTATTTGCGCAAATCCTTTTGGTAAATCTGAATCAAATTGCATCCATTCTTTTGTCGTTGGATGTTTGAACCCGAGTGTTTTGGCGTGTAGTGCTTGACCTGGAATTAAAGCAAAGCAATTTTCTACAAAGTGGACATACTTATTGTATTTTGCACCTCGCAATACTACATCACCACCATATTCTAAATCATTAAAAAGAGTGTGTCCGATATGCTTCATGTGCACTCGAATTTGATGCGTTCGACCTGTTTCCAACTTACATTCAACTAAAGATACCAATCCGTATCTTTTCAAAACCTTATAGTGCGTAACTGCATGTTTGCCAAACTCTCCATCCGGAAAAACAGTCATTAATTTTCTGTTTTTTAAAGCTCTACCTAAATGTCCAGTAACAGTACCCTCTTCTTGAACATCGCCCCAAACCAAAGCCCAATACCTTCTTTCGGTGGTTCGGTCATAAAATTGTTTCGCCAAATCCGTCAGGGCTTGCTCTGTTTTTGCCACGACCATCACTCCCGTTGTATGTTTATCTAAACGATGAACCAAGCCTGGTCTGCCAAAATAGTTTTGAGATCTTTCGGGAAGGTTTTCAAAATGATATACCAAGCCATTCACTAATGTACCTGTATAATTTCCATATCCTGGATGAACGACCATGTTGCTTTCCTTGTTCAAAACAATTAGATCATCGTCTTCATAAAGAATATCCAAAGGAATGTCTTGCGGTATTAATTCCAATTCTCGAACTGGATAGGGCAAAACAATGCTCACTTCGTCAAGTGGCTTGACTTTGTAATTTTGTTTAACTGCTTCTCCGTTGACTAGGACATTACCGTTTTTTGCTGCAACTTGGATTTTATTTCGCGAAGTATTAGGCATTCGATCAATTAGATATTTATCTATTCGAACCAAAGCCTGTCCAGGATCTGAAACAAATCGATAATGTTCGAAAAGTTCATCTTCTTGAAGGTCTTCTTTGTCTATCTCTTCGTCTTCGTTGAGCATTATTTTTTTGTGATTTTTATCGTTGATGGTGAAACGTTTGTTTTAACCAAATACATTCCGCTTTCGAAATAGGTTAAATCCACCTTATTCCCTTGTCCTTCAAGCACCAATTTCCCTTGAAGATTGAAGACCTGATACTCAGAGACTTCTTGTTGGTCTGAAATCAAAACAAATTGTCCATTAGTTGGGTTAGGAGCTGCAATCACATTCGTTTTTGAAACAGTCAATTCTTCTCTCAAGCCCAACTCAGCATTCATTGCTGTAGAAAAAATTGGGCGAATCATTACTGAACCAGGGATTTGTGACTGATTCCAGCTACTTCCGCCATTTACTGAATAGAAGGTATTATTCGATTTGTCAATGTTTTTATCAAGTCCAACATTCATGGTTACACCATCGAATTGTCTCCAGCCGATATAAAAAGTACCATTTACCCTCACTTTTAAAGTATCCTTGAAAAAATATTGAGTAAATCCATTGGGCGATGTTTCATAGATAGGCTGCTTCGGAAAAAACAGGTTGTCTTCATACAGTACACTTCCTGGTTTACCGTTATTATCTGCCCAAACTGTTAAGACAAAAAGACTTTTTGTTGCGTCAACCACCGAAGGAACGAAATGAATCAGGGCTCCAATCAGTGAATCAGCTTCGTAAGGGGTATAACGAATGGCTAATCTAGCCTGATTACCTGTCGGTCCGTATGCTCTTTCCGCTGTCCCGTCGTCGTAAGAATAGTAATAACCAAAATATTGCTGGGATCGAGCCGTATCATTCACGCTTGGATTGGTAAATTGAGCAGTCGCTGAGGCTTTAATATCAAAAATTTGTTTGGTCCCCATTTTTGATTTGTCAAACTGATAACCTATTGAAAAATCGTGTTCAGAAAAATAGGTTGTGCGTGGCCCATAGTTGATGTTTCCACCAGCAAGAACCTGGGCTTGTAGAGTTTTTGAGTTTTCTAATAGACCAACATGCGAAATGTCGACCGCTCCATTTTGGTAATTCTCGGCTTGATTGCTTCCATTTCGAACTGAAACTTGAACATTATTCGCCATGTGATTGGCTGCACTGTTTTTGTAGTGATCCCACGGAACACTTGTATAATCTTTTAGCAAGGTAGTAATTGGGTAGACGAAAGCAAAGTCTTTAAATAAAGTGTCTCCAATGGTAGAAAAGGCTCTTAAATTTATATAATCAACATGAAAATGATCCAAAGCTCCTGCTAATGAACCGTAATTTTTAAGTCTAAATTGAAAATAATCTTGAAAATAATCCGAGTTTACCACTGGAATATGAACTGGTTTAAAATCTTGTGTCGGGCGACCGCCTACACTCCATTTATGGTCCCAAGATTGGGTAACCGCATTCCAAAACTCAAGAACCAAACTGTCATTTGCTTCAGGTTGCTCTCCCCAACCAGCAGGCTGATACAAGAAACTCAAATAAATAGAGTCTGAAATTGAGTTTGCTTTCAAATCAATCGGTTTACTGGTCAAAACATCAGCATAGCCCGAGGTGGCAATTCCTGAAACATACGGTCTTCCGTATTCATCCAAGCCATCAAAAGTCGCCACCCCTAAAGTCCAAGGATTTATAGCAAATCGATAATTGTGATACGCTTTATTATCTAGCCACAATTTAGAAGGTTCAACAATTTGTTTAAAAAACTGAGTGGCAGAATCTTGAGTTATTATATCATTAACTAGAAAAACGGTATCGGTAGGATTCGGATAATCAAGGGTGTCAATCGTATAAAAAGCGGGGTATAAATCTGTTGTGTTATACGTGACCGGATAGTTTTTTAAACTTCCCACTTTATAGGTTTGAGCTGCAAAAAAAGTATCACTAACAGTATTATTCAGCACATTCACATATCTCTTAAAGCTATTGATTGAATCAAGAGCAAAAACAGAATTAGCCGGTAAAGGGTTTGTTCCAGAAGCATCCTTCAGAACGTAAAATTTCTCGGAGCTGACCCCTAAATCGGTATACTTTGCGTTATAGGTTTGAAACTTATTGGTGCTGAATTCATCAAAAAAAGGCAACAAAAGAGTATCGGTAATGTAAACAAAAGTACTGTCAAATGTACCTGAATTCCTTTTAAAAGAAATTTCATTTTCCTGATATAGAGATGGATTTCCGGTCAAAGAATACTCCTTTTCTTGAGAAATAGATGCAAATCCTAACACCAGAAAAATCCATGAAAAAAATATTTTTTTATACATTCATAAATATTATTGAGGCGGCATTTCGCGCTCATTTACAAAGTTAAGCACAGCATTCACGGAAATCGTTGAACCTGCAGGAATCATTATTCCCTCAATATATTCAGGCGTTTGCGAATTAATACGTGCTGCTAGCGAATCTTCATAGGTTCTACATTCATTACAAACCGGGAAATAATTCATTCCTGGTATAGCAGCTAAACGGTCGCGAGCTTCAAATATTGTAAGACCATATAAATCAGGTATTGGAATTGGAATTCCACCTTCATTTCTACCAACCACCAAAGCAATGGTTGAACCTATAGGGATTTTCGTTCCCTCTTTAATACGAGATCCTTTGTATAACTGGTCCAAAACGGCACCATTTGCTTCGCTTGTGTTTCGGAAAGAAATGGAGCATTTAAATCCTCTATTCTTTAGAATACTTTCGGCAAATCGTTGACTTTTATCAATCA
>JAHKAT010000008.1 GCA_018825925.1 Bacteroidota bacterium
ACTCAAATTTTGTGTTTCCCGCTCCTCAAGTTCCTATAGCGCTAAATATTTCGTTATTTTCAGCTTTTGAATTTTTTTGATATGACCAATAACGATATTCTCAGACGCCTCCGATATACTTTTGAATTTAGCGACGACCAAATGATCGGTCTTTTTGCTAGTGCACCCGATGAAGTAAATCGTGCCATAATAAGTGATTGGTTGAAAAAAGAAGAAGATCCTGATTTCAAGGAAATAGACGATATGCATCTTGCTATTTTTCTAAATGGTTTGATTGACGAGAAACGCGGAAAAAAAGAAGGAGCTCCAGCTCCTGTTGAAAAAACACTGACCAATAATGTCATTCTTCGCAAGTTGAAAATTGCTATGAACTTTCGCGATGAAGATATTTTAGATGTCTTGGCAAAAGCGGATATGAAAATAAGCAAACATGAATTAAGTGCTTTGTTCAGAAATACAAACCATGCGCATTATCGTTTGTGCAACGATCAATTTCTAAGAAGTTTCCTTCAGGGTTTGCAGAAAATTTATCGTGTGTCATAAAGGGTCTAGTGGTATTTAAAAAAGACATTCCACAGTTTTCACGACAATTTTTTATTCCTAGATTTCTGATTTTAGTCCTCGTTTTTCCTTGAAAATGAAGACTTTTCTGAAAGGTTTTACTGCCGAATTCTAAAACAAAAAACGGAAATTTTGAATATACCTCCGTATATTTAAAGTAAAACACCGTTTTATGAACATCACAAATGTAATGATAACAGGGACGGGGAGTTATGTCCCAAACCGTGTGGTAACCAATCAAGATTTTGCAAAGAATTTGTTTTTTGATGAAGGGGGAAAGGCCTTTGAAACTTCACATGAAGAAATCGCCGAGAAGTTCAAGATGATCACGGGGATTGAGGAACGACGGTATGTTGACGACAATTTGATGGCTTCTGATATAGGTACTATTGCTGCACGTTTGGCCATTGAAGACGCTGGGATAGACATGGAAACAATAGATCAAATAATTGTTGCTCATAATTTTGGCGATGTCAAATCCAAAACGATTCAAACGGATATCTTACCTAGTTTAGCTTCAAGAATAAAGCACGAATTGGGAATTAAAAACCCAGCTTGTGTGGCCTACGACGTATTGTTTGGCTGTCCCGGTTGGATTCAAGGCATCATTCAAGCAACAGCTTTTATACGTGCAGGGATGGCGAAAAAATGTTTGGTGATAGCCACCGAAACACTATCGAGGGTCTTGGATATGCACGATCGTGATTCAATGATTTTTGCGGATGGTTCGGGTGCTTGCATTATTGAGGCCGTAGAAACTGAAAAACAAGAGGGAATCATTGGAATGGAAGCGGGTACATGGACCGAAGAAGAAGCGTATTTCCTGTTTTTGGGAAAAAGCAATAGTTTGGACGAAGATCCGAGTATACGGTATATCAAGATGAATGGGCGAAAAATATACGAGTTTGCAATAACCAAAGTACCTGTCGCCATGAAGTCTTGTCTCGACAAAGCAGGAGCAGATATTCGCGATGTCAAGAAAATTATTATCCACCAAGCCAATGAGAAGTTGGACAGAGAAATCATCAAACGACTTTTCCGCTTGTACGATGAAAAAGATATACCAGAAGGAATCATGCCAATGAGCATTCACAAGCTGGGCAATAGCTCTGTAGCAACGGTTCCAACACTTCTGGATCAAATTCGCAAAGGAACGAGTATAGAAAAACACGAAATAAACAAAGGCGACCTTATTTTATTGGCTTCTGTGGGAGCTGGAATGAATGTGAATGCAATCGCTTATCGGTATTAGAAAAATTTTAATTGGTTTAAACTCTCGGTCAACCACTATTTTTGTTCCATGAAAAAACAAATTGCAATCATAGGAGGCGGACCTTCTGCTTTTTTATTATCTGCTTTTTTGGATAGTGAAAAATTTGCAATTACCATCTATGAAAAAAACAAAACCTGTGGGCGAAAATTTTTAGTCGCCGGCAAAGGTGGTTTTAATTTAACGCATTCGGAGCCTATAGATCAGCTAGTTAAAAGATATACTCCCAATGATTTTTTAACCGCTGCACTTTTGCATTTTGACAATACAGATTTTAGAAAATGGCTGGAGCGAATTGGAATTTCAACCTTCGTAGGCAGCAGCAATAGAGTTTACCCTGTAAAGGGAATTAAACCCATTGAAGTTTTGACGGCCATTCTTGGATCGCTCAAAGAAAATGGAGTTGTTTTAAACTACGAAAGCATCTTTACTGGATGGGATGTAAATGGAAAGACTATAATTAATAAAGAAGCCGTAGAAGCTGATTTTACTGTTTTTTCGCTTGGTGGAGGAAGCTGGAAAGTGACTGGCTCGGAAGGAGATTGGTTGCAAACCTTTGCCAATAAAGGAATAAAAACCAAACCATTTCATGCCTCCAACTGCAGTAACCAGATCGATTGGAAACCTGACTTTATTCAAAAACACGAAGGAGCGCCTTTAAAAAACATTGCGGTTAGCTGTCAACAAATAGTTCAAAAAGGGGAGGCGGTGATTACCAAATTTGGATTGGAGGGAAATGCCATTTATGGATTAAGTCCAATAATTAGGCAAATGTTGGTTTCAAATAATAAAGCACCCATTTTTATAGATTTTAAACCGTCGCTTACTTTGGAGAATATACAGTCAAAAATTGAGACTTCGAACTATAGAAACAGAACAGAAACATTAAAAAAGGACCTAAAACTGAGCGCCCCGCAAATTGATTTATTGAAATCATATTTATCTAAAGAATCCTATTTGAGCGCTGATTCATTAGCAAAAAACATTAAAAACTTTCCTTTAGAAATTGTTGGTGTTGCTCCGGTGGATGAAGCTATCTCTACGGTTGGTGGTATAGATTTAAGTGCGGTTTCAGAAAATTTTGAGCTGCATAAAATTCAAAATCAATTTTGCATCGGTGAAATGTTAGATTGGGATGCGCCAACTGGAGGTTATTTATTGCAAGCGTGTGCCAGCACAGGTGTCTATTTGGCGAACTTTTTAAATAAAAACAAATAGCGATTTTAAACTTTTTC
>JAHKAT010000141.1 GCA_018825925.1 Bacteroidota bacterium
AAAATGAATTTTATATATATAGCCATATTGCTATCTACAAGTACTTTACTTAGCTTTCTGAGTAATTTCTTGGTTTTAAATTTCGCGAAAACATTAGGTATTCGAAACATGAATAATGTGTCAATTCGTTGGAGTAATGAATCAAAACCTTCACTTGGTGGAGTTAGTATGTACGTGGTTTTTTTATTTACAGGGCTAATCCTAGCGATAACTCAAATTGAATTCATTGAGCATAATCAAATTGAATATATGGGTTTGTTTATTGCAGCCTCCATGGCTTTTTTTATGGGCATAGCTGATGACGCTTACGATACAAAGCCCTGGATGAAATTGGCTATTCAAGTAACTTGTGGTGTTGTTTTAGCACTTACCAACAACTACTTAATCGTTTCGCCTTCTATGTTCTTCAATCAAATCCTAACAGTCGTTTGGGTGGTTGTTTTGATGAATTCTTTGAATATGTTGGACAATATGGACGGTATTACTGCTACTATCTGTGTTACGGTTCTTATCGGATGTCTGTCGGTTTATGTGTTTAAGTTAGGTTGGAATTTTAATATTTGGACGATATTGATTCTTACGACAATCGGAACTTTAATAGGATTTTTGTTTTTTAATTTTCATCCGTCAAAAATGTTTATGGGGGATGGGGGAAGCCAATTTATAGGATTGATAATTGCATTTTTTACAGGTAAGTTTTTATTTGGAACGTCTGAGATGGTGAGTAGTTATAATTGGCAGGGAGTGATTTTGGCAATGGTATGCTTAACCCCAGCTGCCGCAGATACGCTAACGGTTGTTTTTAATCGAATTAAAGGAGGAAAATCTCCAATGATAGGTGGAAAAGATCACACAACCCATCATTTGGTCTATGCCGGATATAGCGATAAGAAGGTTTGGCTAGTATTTTTAATTTTGGGATCATCCTCTGTACTCGCAGCAATTGGGGTTCTATACCTTCTAAAAGAACATTTTTTTTATGCAGCCTTGTTAGGTATAACATGGTTTTTGGCGGTATTTTTTATTTTATACAGAAATACTGTATTGTTCCCCAATCCAAATAAATAATCGTCTATATTTTTTACCTTTGGGGATGTTTATTTTGCGTTTCTTTCCTGTATTATTTCTTCTTATCGGGTTATTATCCTGTCAATCTAAATCACCAATTAAAAATGTGAAAGCAGCTGAAGTTTTAGATGCTGAACATTTTCATTTACCAAAATTGGGGGATACTATGACGCTTTTTGGAGAGCAAATCGATTTAACTGATATTGATATCCGAGAAAGATTAGATAAGGAGCTGCACACCATTGTCTACCGACATAGTCATGTTTTTTTATACTTCAGAAGAGCGAACAGGTACTTTGATTTGGTGAGTGATGAGTTAAAATCACAAGGGGTGCCAAATGAGTTCAAATATTTAGCTTTGGTGGAGTCAGGATTTGAACAAGGGACCAGTATTTCAGGGGCCCAAGGATTTTGGCAGTTTATGCCTAAGACAGCTGCTGAATTTGGATTGAAAGTAAATAAAGAAGTGGATGAAAGAAAAAATTTCGTACTCAGTACAAGAGCCGCTTCTAGCTACCTGCGTAGATCCTATGACTCTTTAAATAGTTGGATTTCTGCTGCTGCTGCTTATAATAGAGGTGTTGGTGGAATTCGCTCAGATTTAAAGGGTCAAAAAGTTTCAAATTTTTTTGATGCAAACCTGAATTCTGAAACGGCTCGATATGTCTTTCGTATAATGGCAATGAAATTGATCTTTACACAAGCTAAAAACTATGGTTTTAATTTAGAGAAAATGGATCTCTATCCAAAATTAGAACTCAAATATGTACAAGTACAGAGTATTAAAGACATTAATGAATGGGCTGTTAACCACAATAGTAATGCAAAAATAGTTCTAACATTAAATCCTTGGATATTAGGAAAAAAATTAAGTAAAAGACCAGAAGGATACCAATTAGCTTTGCCAAAAAACAACAGTCAATTTAAGTTGCATTCATAAATTATGGAAGATTCAATTAAGATTTATGGTGCAAGAGAGCACAACTTAAAAAATATAGACCTAGAAATTCCTCGCAACAAACTAGTGGTTTTTACTGGCTTGAGCGGTAGTGGGAAGTCATCTCTAGCCTTTGATACTATTTTTGCCGAGGCACAACGAAGGTATATTGAAACTTTTTCCAGTTATGCCCGGCAGTTTTTAGGAGGAATGGAACGGCCCGATGTAGATAAAATTGAAGGTTTAAGCCCTGTTATCGCCATAGAGCAAAAAACAATTTCAAGAAGTCCAAGATCTACCGTAGGCACAATCACAGAGATTTACGATTTCTTACGATTACTTTATGCTCGAATTGGAGATGCTTATTCGTATGAAACGAATGAAAAAATGGTCAAGTATTCGGACGAGCAAATTGTCGATTTGATAATTGAAAAGTTCAATGGCAAAAAGGTTTCTTTTTTGGCGCCAAAAGTTAAAGGGAGAAAAGGACATTATCGAGAGTTGTTTGAACAATTTATTCGCTCAGGCTTTACGAAAGTAAGAGTAGACGGAGAGTTGATGGAAATGACGCACGGGATGAAGCTGGATCGCTACAAAATTCATGATATAGAATTGGTAGTCGACCGATTGATCGTGGAAGAAAAATATAAAAAACGAATTTTTGACGCAGTTTTGGTAGCCATGAAAATGGGGGGAAAGGCTATGATGGTAATGGATATGGATTCCAGCGAGGTTCGTCATTTTTCAAGAACCTTAATGTGTCCAACAAGCGGAATTGCCTATGCTGACCCAGAACCTAATATGTTTTCTTTTAACTCGCCGTATGGTGCTTGTCAAACCTGCAGTGGTTTGGGGGAAGTGGTTGAGGTTGACATTGAAAAAATAATTCCCAATCCAAAACTGTCTATTAAAAAAGGGGGAATTGAACCACTTGGAGAATACAAACGAAATTGGATTTTTGATAAACTGGATGTTTTTTTAGACGGGAATGGAATAAAAATAACAGACCCTATCGAAAGTTTTCCGGAGGATATTCTTCAAATTATCTTGTATGGCAACGAAGGTCTTGAAGAGCAAGATCGAAAAGTATTCCTCTTTGAAGGAATAGTGAACTTTATTTCACGACATTCTGAGGACAGTTCGGCGGGGATACAACGTTGGGCTCAAAGTTTCATGAACAAAAAGCTATGCCCTAGCTGTGAAGGAGCAAGATTAAAAAAAGAATCATTGCA
>JAHKAT010000142.1 GCA_018825925.1 Bacteroidota bacterium
ATTCAGAGCAGAAAACTCTCATGAGGTAAATGATTATCAAGAATTCAAGAAATTACTTAATGAGAAAAGTGGATTCTTTTCAGCGCATTGGGATGGTACAAATGAAACTGAAGCAAAGATAAAAGAGGAAACTCAGGCTACCATTAGATGCATTCCCTTAGACTCAATAGAGGAGGAGGGAGTATGTATGTATTCGGGCAAGCCATCTAAACGGCGTGTGATATTTGCTAAATCATATTAGTATGGAAGGGAATCGAAAAACAATTGTAGACTTACTGACTAATAAGTCCAAATTAAAACAGGACATTTCTGACGTAACCCACGCGGTATTTGATAAATTGAAAAGCATAATTAATGCTGAAATCACATCCATGCGTCCGGCGATTAAAGACGATAGAATTCGGCTAAATTGGGAGGACAAGGGCGATTTTGAAGGAAAAGTCATGATAGGCTCAGATGCATTGTATTTTCAACGGCACAGCAATGTTTTTATGCTTGAACCGGAACATGCCTTAATGCAAGATGAAATCATACAAGCCAATCCCTCAAAAGCTTACTTCGGTGTTATTAACATCTATAACTTTTTAGCAGATTCAGTATTGTTTCACCGATTGAATGACAGCGGTTTTTTGATAGGACGAATTTTTGTGAATTGCGATAGCGAAATCTTTGTAGAAGGAAAAGGGCAGCTAGACTTCCTTTTTAAAAACCCAAAAGATAATCCTGTAACAGAAGAAACATTGAAGCATATTGTTCAGTGCGCATTCACTCACGCCTTAGATTTTGATCTTTATTGTCCACCTTACGAAGTATTAGAAGAAGTTAGCCTGCAGCAAATATTAGCATTGTCTGCTGATAATCAATTAAAAACGAGTAAAAGACTAGGTTTTAAACAATAGAATGGGGATAACGAAATATTTTTTTTTCACTAACCGTTTGTACTTATAAAAATTAAGGATATATTTGCACTCCCAAATTAAAGTAGGGATTGACATACGGCCCATTCGTCTAGTGGTTAGGACGCCAGGTTTTCATCCTGGAAACAGGAGTTCGATTCTCCTATGGGCTGCCAAATTAAGATTGAATATTCATTACGTATTTGGCCCATTCGTCTAGTGGTTAGGACGCCAGGTTTTCATCCTGGAAACAGGAGTTCGATTCTCCTATGGGCTGCATAAGTTAAATAAACGAAACAAAAAACAACATGGCGAATCATAAGTCAGCATTAAAAAGAATCCGTTCTAACGAAGCGAAAAGACTTCGTAACAAATATCAACACAAATCTACTCGTAATGCGGTACGTAGATTGCGTGACATCACGAATAAAGAAGAAGCTACTGTTCTTTTCAAAGAAGTTTCCTCTATGTTAGATAAACTGGCGAAAAACAATGTTATTCACCAAAAAAAATCTTCTAACTTGAAGTCAGGTTTACAGGTTAAAATCAATGCTTTGTAATTGATATCTAATGATACTTTAAAGGGGCTTTTGGCCCCTTTTTTTATTTATATTTATACTTCCAATCCATAAAATTTTGTGAAGAAGAGATTTTGTTTTCTTTTGGTTCTGACTGTTTCATCCTTGTCTACCAAGGTGTTGGGTCAATCTTTCACACGACCAATCACGGATACTATTATTTTCAACCATCACACTGGAGGGGATATTGATACTTTAGATCGTTCTTTTCTACTAAATACCTCCATGCTTCCGGGTACAGGTTTCACCAATTACACTGGAATCCCTAATCTTTCTATATTGAGTATATATGGAAATTATCAATCGTATGGTTTCCAGCCTTTGCTTGATCAAATGCAGTTTTCTGGCCTACCACATTTAGGTTTTTTCTATTCTTTTGGTTCAAAAGGTGTCCAAACGATACATACTGATTATCAGCAAAAATTTGGAAAATCAACGCTAATGAACTTGGTTCTCGATCGGAATAGTTCAAATGGTATTATTCGAAACAGCAATTTCACTAAAAGCAATTTTCGGTTATATCTAAACAAGGATGCGGGCAGATATAAATACAGTGTTCAGGCTCGATATGCTCAAAATAAAACGAATTTATCCGGGGGGCTGTCAGAAAGTCCACAAGAAGTATCAGAATATGTGTTTATTGCGGTGAACAATGAGAATGCTTTTTCCGAATCAAAAATTGGTCAGGTTTTGTTTACCAATAAATTTTCCTTAGCCAAAGATTCTTCAGTAATCGACCATGGCTTTGTTTCCTATCATTCTTTTAATATTTTAAACAGAACCTTTCAGGAACAAAACATCTTAGGCTATCAAAATCCGGTAAATTTTGATTCTATCTCTACTAGTGATCAATTTCAAGTCAATGAGATTTCGAATGGGGCAGGATATTACTTTTCGAGCAAGCGTTTTGAAATCATTGGCTCATTTTTACAAGATTATTCCCAGCTTCAAAATTTAGGCTGGTTTACTTCTAGAAATAATTATTCAGGTAAATTGAAGATGAAATTTCAATGGCAGAAGTTTAATTTTAAAAATGAAACTTCCGCGGTGGTGTTTAATCAAACAAATGGTCTTTCTTCCGTTCATCAATACAACCCACAAAAAGAACAAGATTTGCCTTTAGGTTACTCTAAAAACACTGTTCAATGGGGATTGAATAAATTTTTCATTGTAGGGAAGTTTGATTTGTCAAATTCGCAAATTGCTCTTTATCAGGGATTTTTAAAGGGGAACACCTATTTGTATCCGAACCCACAATTTAATTCAGATCCGTATGCGCGGACTAAAAGAATGGACGCTTCTATGGATTTTGAATACGAGGTCCTGAGCTGGTTAAAAATCCAATCGTCTACCGACTATCTTCGTATTTTAAATGGAGTCCTATGGAATGGCTCATTTTGGGGTAAATGGAATCCAAATTACAGCATAGATATCATTCAATCTAAAATTACTGTAGAGGCGAGGTTTAAAAACTTTCGTATTGAACCGATGGTTACTCTTTCAAACGGACTTGAAAATTTGCCAGAATTTCAAGCCGGCAGCAGATTCTCAGTGACAAAAAGGGTTTTTGATGCTAAAAAAATGAAGTTATTAATCGCTTTCGAAGCGTTTTATACTGATTCTTACCAATTGATGTCTTACGATGTTCGAGTGGATAATTGGCAAGTTGCTGGAGTTGGAAATAGGAGCAAACAGCGATATTTTATGAATACAACTTTTGGTTTTGAAATTGATGAGTTTCGTTTTTTTACCAAAATCGAGAATTTTCAATCTTTATGGAATCGAGAAGTATATGAAATAGCAAAGGACTATTTTAGTTCTCCTTTTTTAGTGAGACTAGGGATAACCTGGGATTTCTTTAATTAAATAGCTAGAAACAAAACACTTAAAAAAGACGAAAGGAGCAAAACATATGTTTTACTCCTTCCAAACCTAACCTACCTTTTACAACTAAACCTTCTCAAATATAGCAAAATATTTGAATAATTTGAAAAATAAAGGTTAAAAAAAATATTTTTTCAGTATTCGAAAGAATTTTACTAAATGTTATCTTTGAACTCAAATTAATATTGAATGAAATTATTAGAAAATAAAGTGGTGTTGATCACTGGAGCATCAAGAGGTATTGGAAAATCAATTGCAGAAGAATGTGCTAAGCAAGGTGCAAAGGTGGCATTTACTTATTTGTCATCTGATGAGAAAGCAAAAGCTTTAGAAGTTGAATTGATTCAATTGGGAGGTGAAGCAAAGGGTTTTAAGTCGGATGCTGGTAAATTTGATCAAGCGCAAACACTTGTTGATCAGGTTCTTGAGGTGTTTGGAACTATTGATGTTTTGGTCAACAATGCTGGTATAACTCGTGATACTTTGTTGATGAGAATGACCGAAGAGCAATGGGATGAAGTAATGAATACAAACTTAAAATCGGCATTTAATTTAACCAAGGCGGTTCAAAAGCCAATGTTAAAAGCAAGGTCTGGTAGTATCATCAATATGTCATCTGTAGTTGGGGTTAGTGGAAACGCAGGTCAGTCGAATTATGCAGCATCAAAAGCTGGTTTGATTGGTTTTACAAAATCGATTGCACAAGAACTTGGTTCGAGAAATATACGTTGCAATGCTATAGCACCGGGCTTTATAGAGACAGAAATGACTGCGGCTTTAGATCCAAATGTAGTTCAAGAATGGAGAAACTCAATTCCTTTGAAAAGAGGAGGAACTCCACTTGATGTGGCCAATTTAACGGTCTTTTTAGGGTCGGACATGAGTAAGTATATAACTGGCCAAACAATTAATGTTTGTGGCGGAATGCTTATGTAAAAAGGGACTATATAATGAAAATAGGAAAGAGGGTGATGCCCTCTTTTTTTATGGTCTTTTGGAAATGATTCGTTTTAAAATGTCGAAATACAGGACA
>JAHKAT010000143.1 GCA_018825925.1 Bacteroidota bacterium
AAAAAAGGAATTGATCGTGGAAGAATTTACTTTTCCGCTTTCACAAATAAAGGAAACAAAAATTGTTATTTCATTTAAATAAGCAAGTATGAATAGTTTAGAGCTAGTCGACTCGTTTTCAGAGTTTAAGGAGTTAAAAAACATTGACAAACAAACGATGCAACGTGTGTTAGAAGATGTTTTCAGATCTATGTTGAAAAAGAAATTTAACACAGATGAGCACATTGATATCATTGTTAATATCGACAAAGGTGATGTTCAGATATTCTTGAACAAAGAAATAGTTGATGATGGTGAGGTAGAAGACTCAAATACGGAGATCGCTTATTCTGATGCAGTCAAAATTGAACCTGATTTCGAGATAGGTGAAGAGGTGACAGAAGAGTTTAAGTTCGGTGATTTCGGTCGTCGAAATGTTTTGTCGCTACGCCAAAATTTGATTTCTCGAATCATGGAATTGGAGAAAGACAATCTATACAAAGTTTACAAGGAGCGTATTGGAGAAATCATTACGGGAGAGGTTTACCAAGTTTGGAAAAAAGAAATTATGGTTTTGGATGACGAAGGCAATGAGTTGCTTTTGCCAAAATCAGAACAAATTCCTTCAGATTATTTCAAAAAAGGAGAAACAGTTCGTGCAGTGGTTGCTAAAGTGGATATGCGAAACAGCAGTCCAGTAATCATCTTGTCGCGTACTGCTCCAGAATTTTTGGAAAGATTATTTGAATTGGAGGTTCCTGAGGTCTTTGATGGCTTAATTACCATTAAAAAGATTGTGCGTGAGCCAGGAGAAAGAGCTAAAGTAGCAGTAGAATCCTATGATGACCGTGTAGATCCAGTTGGAGCTTGTGTGGGAATGAAAGGTTCTCGTATTCACGGAATTGTACGTGAACTACGAAATGAAAATATTGACGTAATCAACTACACCAACAACTCTCAATTGTTGATTTCAAGAGCATTGTCGCCAGCAAAAATTTCTTCAATAGAAATAAATGAAGAAGATGGTCGCGCGAAAGTATTCTTGAAACCAGACCAAGTATCATTGGCAATTGGACGTGGTGGACATAATATTAAATTAGCTGGACGTTTGTGCGGTTATGAATTGGATGTTTATCGTGATGGTGAAGTAGATATTGAAGATGTAGATTTGGAAGAATTTGCAGATGAAATTGATGGTTGGATTATCGACGAATTAAAAGCAGTAGGCTGTGATACAGCGAAATCTGTTTTGGAGTTGAAAGCAGAAGATTTAGTACAAAGAACCGATTTGGAACAAGAAACGGTTGAAGAGGTTCTAAGAATTCTACGTTCAGAGTTCGAGTAAATTCAGCTTAAAACGTTAATTTAGCGGTTATCCGAAAGGATAATGGCGAACAAAATTTAAAATAAGGACGCATTTTATATGGGTGTAAAACCAATTCGATTAGGAAAGGCAGCGGGCGAGCTTAACGTCGGAATCTCTACATTGGTAGAATTTCTTGAGAAAAAGGGCTTAAAAATTGATTCAAATCCAAACACAAAGTTGGAAGGGGATCAGTATGAACTGTTGAGAACGGAGTTCGCAGCTGATCAATCTTTTAAAGAAAAAACGAAAGTAGCAATGCCTCCTCGTGAAAAACGAGAAACGATCTCCTTGAGAGACACTCGTGAAGACGAGGAACCTGCGCCAAAACCTGAACCGAAAGAAACTATTGCAGAGGCTCCTGCTCCTGCTTCAACACCAGTTATAGAACCGGTTGTTGAGAAAATAGAGGAAAAGGTAGAAGAAATTCCTGTGCCTGTGGTGGAAGAAAAGAAACCTGAGCCAGTAGAAGAGCCGAAACAAGAAAAAGAAGCGACTCCAGCACCAGTAGCTGAAAGTGCAGATGATCATGATTCAGGTGATATTAAAGTGATTGGTAAAATTGACTTAGATAGCATTAATGCTAGAACTCGACCGGATCGCAAGACAGCTGAGGAAAAGAAAGAAGAACGACAAAATAAAGTGGTTCCTCCTCCAGCAGCTCCAGTTGTAGATAAAAAGGAAGAGAATGCAGCTCCAGCAGGAGAAGTCAAAGAAGAGCCGAAGGAAATTGAAACGATTCGAGTTGAATCTAAAAAATTAACGGGTGTTACGCTTTTAGGTAAAATTGAACTTCCTGTTGAAAAACCAAGAACAAGTTCTCGTCCTTCGGATGCCGATCGAAAGAAAAGAAAAAGAATAAAGAAAATTGATCCTGCTAAAGCAGGTACTCCAGGCCAAAATACAGGCAATCGTCCTCCAAGTACTGGAAACAATCAAAACCGTGGTGGAGGAAGCGCTCCAGGTGGAAAAGGTCGTTTTGAACGCCCAGCTAAAGCAGAAATCACCACAAAAGATATCGAGAAAGAAATCAAGGATACGCTTGCTCGTTTGTCAAACAAAGGAGGTAAATCAAAAGCCTCTAAAAGCCGTCGTCAAAAAAGAGATTCACACGCACAACGTCGTGAAACCGAGATGGCGGAACAAGAAATGCAAGACAAAATCTTGAAGTTGACGGAGTTCGTTACCGTGTCAGAATTGGCAAGTATGATGAGCGTTCAAGCAACTCAAGTAATCCAAGCTTGTATGTCTTTAGGGATCTTCGCTTCAATTAACCAACGTCTAGATGCTGAAACAATTCAGATCGTTTCTGATGAATTTGGTTTTGAGGTGGAATTCGTTTCTGCAGAAGTACAAGAAGCAATCCCAGTTCACGAGGATTTACCAGAAGATTTAATTACGCGTTCTCCAATAGTTACAGTAATGGGTCACGTAGATCATGGTAAAACTTCATTGTTGGATAAAATTCGTAACGCAAATGTAACAAGTGGTGAGGCCGGTGGAATCACACAACATATTGGAGCTTACTCTGTTTTATTGAAAAATGAAAGACGTTTAACGTTCTTGGATACTCCAGGTCACGAGGCCTTTACTGCCATGCGTGCTAGGGGTGCTCAAGTTACCGACGTTGCAATTATTATTGTTGCAGCTGATGACGACGTAATGCCTCAAACGAAGGAAGCTATTTCGCATGCTCAGGCTGCAGGGGTTCCTATGGTTTTTGCCATTAATAAAATTGATAAAGCGGGAGCTAACCCAGATAAAATTAGAGAACAACTTTCTCAAATGAATATCTTAGTAGAAGACTGGGGTGGTAAATATCAAGTACAAGAAATTTCTGCCAAACAAGGCTTGAATATTGAAGAATTGCTTGAAAAAGTTTTATTAGAAGCAGACTTATTGGATTTGAAAGCTAATCCAAACAAAAATGCTTTGGGTACAGTGGTTGAATCATCTTTGGACAAAGGAAAAGGATACGTTACCAACATGTTGGTAGAAGCTGGAACTTTGAAAATTGGTGATGTTGTATTGGTAGGTAGAAATTATGGACGTGTTCGTGCTATGCATGATGAACATGGTGTGTCATTAAAAGCAGCAGGTCCGTCAACTCCAGTCGCCATTTTAGGAATCAATGGAGCGCCAAGTGCAGGTGATAAGTTTATCATTATGGATGACGAACGTGAAGCTAAATCCATTGCAACCAAAAGAGAACAATTGTACCGTGAACAAGGCTTGCGTACAACGAAACATATTACATTGGATGAAATCGGTCGTCGTTTGGCGATTGGTGATTTCAAAGAGTTGAACTTGATCGTGAAAGGTGATGTGGATGGTTCTATCGAAGCTTTGGCAGATTCATTGTTGAACTTATCCACCGAACAAATTGCAATTAAAGTAGTTCACAAAGGTGTTGGTGCGATTTCTGAAGCTGATGTCAACTTGGCTTCTGCATCGGATGCAATCATCATTGGTTTCCAAGTTAGACCAACGGTAGGAGCACGTAAATTGGCTGAAACGGAAGAAATCGACATCCGTTTGTACTCCATTATCTACAAAGCAATTGAGGAAATCAAAGCGGCGATGGAAGGAATGCTTTCTCCTGATGTGATTGAGAAAGTACTTGGTTCTGCTGAGGTTCGTGAAACATTCGATATTTCGAAAGTAGGAACGATTGCCGGTTGTTATGTGTTGGATGGTCTGATCAAACGAACATCAAAAATCCGATTGATTCGCGATGGTATTGTTGTTCACTCTGGTGTTCTTGGTTCATTAAAACGATTCAAAGACGACGTGAAAGAGGTGAAAAACAATTACGAATGTGGTTTGAACATCGATAAATTCAATGATATCAAAGTAGGTGATATCATCGAAGCTTTTGAAGAAGTAGAAGTTGCACGTAAATTGTAACAGACTTTAAATATATTGTAAAACCCTTGGTCTATTGATCAAGGGTTTTTTTGTGCCAATAGATGTCGCTCTACATATTCGCTTTGACATCTTGCCATTTCTGGACATCATTCATAGAAATGATTTATCGTTTAACACTAGGTGTAAAAGCCCTGATTTTTAGTAGATTAGTTGTTTTAATACTCAACTATTTTGACAGGTTTCAACTTGGTGTGCAGTATCGTTGAGTTACAATTGAAAACCAAACGCAGCGCAGAGCAAGTCAAAAAGGAAGGACATTAGAGAGAGTGAACAGGTGTTTAAATTGGTTGGCAATTTGAGTTTCTTTTGGAAGAACGAAAGTCAAGCAGATGAATACCTTAAACCATATCTATTTTTCGTAAATTTGCTGAAATTATTTTAGCAATATGATACTAGTAGTAAGTGTTCAGCAAATGTTAATCGTCCTAGTGGTGGTTTTGTTACTTTTTGGAGGTAAAAAAATTCCTGAATTAATGAAAGGTTTAGGAAAGGGAATGAAAGAATTCAAAGACGCTCAAAAAGGAGACGATAAAGCAGAGGACAAAGTAGAAGAAACGAAATAAACGCCAGCTTATGTACAAATCCTACAAGGATGTAAAACAAGCAATAAAGAGCGGTGTTTCTGCGGTCGAAATAACCAATTTCTATCTTAAAAAGATTGAAGAAAACGGTCATTTGAATGCCTTTTTAGAGGTGTTCGAAAGTTCTGCGCTTGAAAAAGCCAAAGAAGTAGATGCTAAAATTGCCGATGGAAATGCTGGTAGGCTTGCGGGTATGGTGATAGGTTTGAAAGACAATATTTGCTATCAAGACCATAAGGTATCAGCTTCGTCAAAAATCTTAGAAAATTTCACATCCCTTTATTCGGCAACGGTGGTTGAACGCCTATTAGCAGAAGATGCTATTGTAATCGGTCGACTGAATTGTGATGAATTTGCTATGGGTTCCTCCAATGAAAATTCGTCTTTCGGCCCGGTTAAGAACCCATTAAATAACGCCCTTGTTCCTGGTGGATCGTCTGGCGGTTCGGCCGCTGCTTTAGCGGCTGGTTTATGCACAGCAACACTTGGTTCTGATACAGGAGTCTCGATTCGACAACCAGCATCATTTACCGGTACTTATGGCATGAAGCCAACATATGGTCGCATAAGTCGTTACGGTTTAATCGCATATGCTTCAAGTTTTGATCAAATTGGTCCTTTCACCAATTCTTTGGAAGACAGTGCGCTACTTTTGGAAGTAATGGCAGGAAAGGATGAGAAAGATAGTACCTCTTCGTCGAAATCAACAGAAAAATACATTGGAGAAAACTCCGACAAAAAATATAAGATTGCTGTTTTAAAAGAATGCTTTGAAAACGAAGGCATACATCCTGAGGTAAAAGCAAAAATGCAAGATTGTATGGATAGTCTTGTAAAGGCCGGACATCAAGTAGAATTGGTCTCTTTTCCGTACATGGACTACATGGTTCCAACGTATTACGTTTTGACCACTGCTGAGGCTTCGTCTAACTTATCTCGTTTTGACGGTGTACATTTTGGCTATAGAAGCACAAATGCAGTAGGTGTAGAGGCAACCTATAAAAAATCTCGAACCGAAGGTTTTGGAGCTGAGGTTAAAAGGCGTATTATGGCAGGAACATTTGTTCTTTCTCATGGATATTACGACGCCTATTATACAAAAGGGCAAAAAGTACGACGGGTTTTACAGAATAGAACCAATGAAATTATGGACTCCGCAGACATCATCTTAACGCCAACGACACCAGATGTAGCTTTTAAACAGAATGGAGTAACGGATCCAATACAAATGTATTTGCAGGATATCTTTACTGTTCATGCTAATTTAACGGGAAATCCAGCGATATCTTTGCCAATAGGAAAGAACAAAGAAGGATTGCCTTTCGGGATACAAGTAATGGCGAATCATTTTGAAGAAAAAAAGATGTACGATTTTTGTAAGGAGTTGGAAGAATTAATGGGAAGTGAGAATGCGTAAATTATTATTGGGAAGTTGTTTGTTTGTTTCTTTAGGAGTTTTTGGTCAGCCAGGAACCCCAGAAAGCAAAGATGATAAGTTTGTGAAAACAGTTGAACAAAGTTTAATGCTGTTCTATCAAGACTATGCCAACTCAACCAATTATGACTCAATAATGCGGGTGTTGAATTATGAAGCGAATGAATCGCCAAGTTTTTCAGACGACGTTTATTGTAGTCGTATAAAAGAAATTGCAGGTAGAACCCCTATGCCGTTTCAATGCAATGAGCCTTCTTTGAGTATTATTAAATATTTTGCAAAGAACAGAAGAAACTTTACACGAGTAGTATTAGGAAGAAGCGCTTTGTACTTTGATATGTTTGAAGAAAAATTATCAGAATACAATTTGCCCATCGAATTAAAGTATCTCGCTGTAATTGAATCTGGATTGCGGCCTCAAGTGAAATCGAGAGCAGGAGCCCTTGGGCTTTGGCAATTTATGTATCGTACTGGATTGTATTTTGATTTAACGGAAAATTCATACATCGACGAACGAATGGATCCTGAAAAGGCAACCATTGCAGCGTGTAAGTATTTGAAACAATTGTACGGAATATATGGTGATTGGTTTGTGGCTTTAGCGGCGTACAATGCAGGACCAGGGAATGTAAATAAAGCAATTCGTCGATCAGGAGGCAAGACTAATTATTGGGCTCTTCGTCCTTTTCTGCCGAAGGAAACACAAGGATACGTTCCGAATTTTATAGCTGCTACGTACATGTTCACGTATCATAAAGAACACAATATTATTCCTATTCCTGCCAAAATTCATCATTCTCAACTGGACACGATGTGTTTGACCCAAGCTGTTAACATGAGAGATATCTCTCGTTTGATAAATTGGGATATTGAAGAAATTAAAATTTTAAACCCGGTTTATAAAACGGAAACAATTCCATTGACTCAGCCTTTGCAATGTATTACAGGTCCATTGAACAAGATTGGGGAATTAGTTTCTGCCGAGTCAGTGTTGTATACAGGAAAGGCTGAAAATTCAATTGAAGCGGAAGTTGTAGACCAGGAGACCGGTGAAACAGAAAATGAATCAAGCGAGGGTTCTGTTACACATATTGTAAAAAAAGGTGAAACCTTAGCTTCAATTTGTCGTGCTTATAACGTTTCAATCGAAGATGTTATGGAGTGGAATAAACTTGGAAGTGTTAATG
>JAHKAT010000144.1 GCA_018825925.1 Bacteroidota bacterium
GCTCTTGCACTAAACGAGGTAGTTGTAATGCAAAGCAAAAGCCTCATCAAATTAAGCCGAGACAAGATGATTGTAGACATTGACAAGGCAGGATTTGGAAATGGAAATGATGGATTGGAGACCTTAAGCAAACTACCTGGCGTGCAATTAGACAAAGACGAAAATGTCGTTTTTAGAGGCAGCAACAATCTTCAAATAATGATTGATGGCAAACCATCATTATTAACGGGCGAAGAATTGAAGCAATACCTTAAAACTTTAGACGGCGCTAATATCAAAGCCGTAGAGATAATTGCCAATCCATCTGCCAAATATGATGCTGCAGGGAGTGCTGGTATTTTTAATATCGTACTAAAAAAATCAGTTGCAGCGGGTTTAACTGGTAACCTGAGAACATCAGTAGGTTATGCTGAATTTATCAAAAACTACAATGGCTTAAACCTCTACAACAATACCGAAAAATGGAATCTTAAATTTGGTCTAAACTATGGTTACAACGAGAGTGTAAATCGCCGCATAATTGATCAAACTGTAATTTCACCAGATATTACTACGTTGCTTAAGCAAAAAAATGACTGGTTACCAGTTACTAATAGTTATTCTGGGAATTTTGGAGCCTCGCACCAATTAAATAAAAATACTACTGTTGGTGCTTCGACAAATTACAGTATTTACAAAAGTGACGAAAAAACAAACGGTCGCACCGAAGAGTTTGACAATGCTATTTACAAGAGATTTACAATATTAGATACACAAGACGATATTGCAAACACAACCTTAACAAGTACTGTATTTTATAATTTTGCCTCTGATAGTTTGGACACTAAAATTGATGCGCAATTAAGCTATGCAAACTATCAAAACGACAGTGATCGTCTTACAACTAACGCTTACTTTAATGCCAGCACCAATGAAATGTATGAAAATATGGAAGCGATTAGATACCAAAACCCAACCAACTTCAATATTTTAAGTGCAAAAGTAGATTTTGAGGAAAAGATATCCAAAATATTCAATTTTGAAACGGGTTCTAAATTGAGCTATGTAAATAATGACTACACCATCAAATTGCAAGATAGAGACGATCAAGGTAATTTTGTTTTAAACACCAACCGAAGCAATCATTTGGTTTACAAAGAGTCGATTCTATCTGGCTACGGAATTACGAATTTCACCAAAGGCAAATTTGATATTCAAACAGGCTTACGCGCTGAATACATCAATTACAATGCTACATCATTGACATCAAACAGTACGAATAAGGATAATTACTTATCGCTGTTTCCCTCGTTCAGTGTTAATGGGAACTTCAACAACAATCAATATAAATTCTCTTATAGCCGACGAATTCAAAGACCGCGTTACTTATACTTAAATCCTTATTACGAGTACGTAGACACCTACAATGTTTCAGTAGGCAATCCAAATTTAACACCGCAATTCACTGATGCATTTGAATTAGTTTGGATTAAAAAGCAAAAAACATCGGTGTCATTATATGCTAATTTTTCGAGAGATGAAATGTACCAGATCATCAATTACGATCAAGACACAAAAATCACTACTTTGTTTTATGACAACATAGGAAAATCTAAAAATATAGGATTATCATTCAACACCAGTTATTCCGCAAAAAAATGGTGGGAAGTACAGCTTAATACTGAGGTAGCATACGGTCAAGCAACATCAAATTTAGAAGGGTATAAATTCAACAATAGCGGCGTTTCCTTTTCGGGAGCTTTAAATCAATCGTTCACTTTGGCGAAAGATTGGAGTGCAACGTGGAATAGTTTTTACAGTCAAAATGGAGATTACGGAAACACAAGTTTCAAACCATCTTACGATATATCATTTAGCATGAGAAAAGGTTTTTTTGACAAAAAAATCAGAATGAATCTTAGCGCACAAAACGTTTTAAGAAAAAGCCAATGGATTCAAAGTATGCAGCAAGACAACGTAACTACTAATTGGGTTAACCGCTGGGAAACTCGAAAAGTAACGCTTTCACTTACTTATAATTTTGGTACCGCTAAAAAGAAAGAAGTTAAGGATGCTGACCTTAATGATGAGCAGAATAGATTGTAATATTTTAAAAACTCAATCTACTGTAACCAACAAATTGACACTACATTATTTGAACAAAAATCTGTGAATCTGTGGCCCAAAAATAATTATATTTGTGAAAATTATACAATTCATGTCCACACTAAACGATTTTATTCCAAAACCCTATTCTCATACTTTAGAAAACGGCGAATTTCAATGGAGCGCGCCTAGTAATATTGCTTTAGTTAAATATTGGGGAAAAAAAGACAATCAAATTCCAGCCAATCCATCAGTGAGTTTTACTTTGAACAATTGTAAAACGATTACCAAATTGGCTTTCACCAAAAAAGACATTTCGACTTCGCTCAACACTGATTCAGACTCTTTTTCGTTTGACTTGCTTTTTGAAGGGCAACCGAAAGAAGATTTCAAACCAAAAATCCAGAAGTTTTTAGAAAGAATCGAAGTGTACCTTCCTTTTCTAAAAGAGTATCATTTTACGATAGACACACAAAATACGTTTCCGCATAGTTCAGGTATTGCTTCATCAGC
>JAHKAT010000145.1 GCA_018825925.1 Bacteroidota bacterium
AGACAAAAATGGTGACTTTTGGTTCAATACCGAATTCCGCTATAGTGTTTACGACAGCACCACCTTAAAAAGCAATAAGTTTTACACGAGACACAAAAGTATTGGCGGTTTAGATGGTAAAAAAGATAGTTATTTGAACGAGTATCTATCAAGTGTAACAGACGACCATAGTAATTTATGGTTTGTAACCTATCGTGATGGTGTTTGGAAATACGATGGAACAAAAATCACACATTATGAAGTACTAGATAATTCAAAAAACATTACTTTATTCAGTATTTACAAGGACAATAATGGCGACCTTTGGCTTGGCACACACGAAAACGGAGCGTATAAATTTAACGGTCAAACATTTGAGAGATATAAACCATAACAGAAAAAAGAGCCGCTGTTAAAAGTATATTTGAGAAGCACTTAAGAGAGATTCACTCACTATACTTTCATCAATTTCTTGGAGAACTTTATTTATATTTACCAATTAAGGCTCACCCATAAGCTTAGCTACGTTTTTCTGCCGCTGACACGTCACATAAACACGCAGCTACAACCGTTAAACCTTATGTGTGATAAAAAAGAAAAAATAGTTTGACAGAAAATTTTAAACAGTGGTTACTTGAACATCCGCTTTCAACAAGTATTATTAAATACCTGATTTGGATTGTATTGATAATTCTGGTTATCACTTGGATTAGAAAGATTTTAAAAAAGCGACTTCCCGATAATTCCCTTAGGTATAAATCCCAAAAGGGGATTGAAATAATCGGCTATTTTTTAGCTATTCTAATTACCATCACCTATTTCACAGGAAGTATAAAAGACTTTGGGCTTGCTATTGGTTTGCTGACAGCTGGCATAACCATAACCCTACAGGAATTAATACTAAGTGTTGCTGGCTCATTTTACATTTTTTTTGTCAAGGTGTACAAACCTGGAGATCGGATTGAAATCAATGGGATTAAAGGAGATGTAATTGACATTGACAGTGTTTACACCACTATGATGGAGATAGGCCAATGGGTATCTAGTGATAATTATAGCGGGCGAATTGTCAAACTTAGCAATGCTTTTGTATTTAAAGGACCTGTATATAACTACTCACAAGACTTTCCTTTTGTTTGGGACGAATTTAATATACCTATTCGTTATGGCTCAGATGTTGAAATGGCAAAAAGTATTGTAGTTTCTATAGCACAAGAATGTCTGTCAGAATATGTTCAAGCTTCACTTTCAGATTGGAAAGGTGTTGTAGACAAATACTATATAGAAGATGCACAGGTCGATCCAACACTTGTAATTACAATAACAGATAATTGGATTGAATTTAACTTGAGGTATATCGTTGATTATAAAAAAAGAAGACATACCAAGCATCTTTTGAATGAAGAAATTGGTAAAAGAATTCAAGAAACCAATGGTAAAGTAATGTTAGCATCCGCAACATTTGAGATTGTTAAAATTCCAACGGTAAAATTTGGTGAAGAATAAACTACTCACAATCGAGTAGACGGCTCCTTTTCCCTACAAGCTGGTTGTCACTAAAAATTTGCTTGAACCTAATCCTACAGAATCTACGTAGCTCTATTTTTGTTTTCTTTTGGCTTTATTATTCTGTGCTATGCTTTCCTACCCTACCAGCTATATCTCTCTTATTCCTCACCTGTTCGTCTGTTCAGAATCTTTGTAGTCTATTCATCTAGTATATTTTCAGGGGTTTTAATGTATTCGATGTATTTCCTTAGCTCACTGTTTAGACCACTCTACCGCATAGAAGCCCCTTAGCGAAACCCACTTGCGATTAACTAATGTTTCCAGGCGCCGCCCCAGTACAAATGAAACTCTCACCCTCTAGACTTTCTTCAATTTCTTGGAGAACTTTATTTATATTTACCACTTAAGACACACAGCACATTTGCCTTGGAAGTGGCTCTGCTTGGTAGTTAGTTTTGTGATGGCAGAACGTTTCTTGTACAGCATCAACAGTTGCGCTAAATATCTCTCCCATCCAAACCTACTTATCGATACGTGCATCCCTATAACCTTGGCCAGTGCTATCATTGAACAGTCAGATAAACAGTTAAGAAAACATCAGTGATAGCATCCTTCAGAGAGCTACAAGCCGACACACAACCCAACTCTTTTGTAGCACATTTTAATTTTCTGCTAACCCAAAAGGTAGTACCACCCCACAAATGATAACTTTGCAGAATGGAACTAAATGACATTATAGAATTCAAATCTTCTCCGCTAATGAGGCAAAAACTGGCAGACTTTGGTTTCGCCAAGACATTTGCCGAAAGCGAAACAATACTTAATGAAAATGCTTATATCAAAGTAATTCCTATTGTAACAAATGGTAGCATACGCGTAATGCGGACAGACGAGGACGGAAGAGAAATTTTACTTTATTACATCAAGGCAGGAGAAAGCTGCATTATGTCTTTTCTAGGTGGTTTGCACCATGATACAAGTAAAGTAAAAGCTATTGCAGAAGAAGAGACCGAAATACTTTTTATTCCTATAGACAAAGTAAATTTACTCATTAAAGAATTTCCCGAATGGCTAGACTATATTTTTCGTTTGTATCACAAGCGCTTTGAAGAATTGCTAGAAGTTGTAAACGCTATTGCATTTAAAAAATTAGACGAGCGACTTTTGACTTTCATTAAAAAGAAGTGTGAGATAACAAAAAGCCAAACGCTATATGTAACTCACGAACAATTAGCCAACGAACTGGGAACAGCCCGAGTAGTGGTTTCACGATTGCTTAAACAAATGGAAGATGAGGGCTTGGTTGAGTTAGGAAGAAATAAAATTACTCTTATGTAACATAAGTAACTGTGTAGCTGCATTCATTGTTCGACTTTTGTAGTGTATTAATTCATTCACCAAAATTAAAATAGATGAAAAAGAACATGGGAACCATTGACAAAGTAGTAAGAATACTTGTCGCTGTTGTAATTACAGGATTGTATTTTGCAAACATTATTTCAGGAACTGTTGCTATTTTCCTCTTAATTCTAGCTTCAGTTTTCATCCTTACAAGTTTTATAAGTTTTTGTCCGCTGTATTTACCATTCGGACTTTCCACCAGAAAAAAAAGACAATAATATGGAACTGCAAAACGCAATTATCATTGCTTTAATCGGTGCTGTCTCTGGACTTCTTGGCGGAATGTTTGGATTGGGAGGTGCTATCATTATCATTCCTGCAATGGTAATACTACTTGGCTATTCGCAACAAATGGCACAAGGCACTGCATTAATTATGATGGTCCTACCGGTTGGCGCTTTAGCTGCTTTTCAATACTACCAACAAGGATTTGTTGACGTGAAAGCAGCACTGATTTTAGCCGCCTTCTTTTTTGTTGGTGGTTATTTCGGGGCCAAATTCGCGACGCAAATTCCGCAGGATATTTTACAGAAAACATTTGCAGTTTTGCTTGTAGGCATTGCTATTAAAATGTGGTTTCAAAAATAAATACCATTGTGTAACAAAGGTTACTGTGTAGCAAAAATCAACATCGCATCTTTGCATCATCAAAATAATAAGGAAATGGAAATCAAACAATTTGAAGACAAAAATTTAGCTCACTACTCTTACGCTATACTAAGCAACGGAGAAGTAGCATTGATTGATCCTGCAAGAAATCCTCAACCGTATTACGATTTTGCAAAACAGAACAACGCTAAAATCACTACCGTAATTGAAACGCATCCACATGCTGATTTTGTAAGTAGCCATTTAGAAATTTACAACTCAACCGAAGCAACAATTTATGTTAGTAAACTATTGGGTGCTCAATATTTGCACCAATCTTTTGATGATGGAGATGCAATTTTATTAGGCAATATAACATTGAAAGCATTAAACACTGCTGGACATTCGCCCGACAGTATTAGCATTGTTGCAATTGATGAAAACGGAAAGCAACAAGCTGTTTTTACTGGCGACACTTTATTTATTGGCGATTGTGGAAGGCCTGATTTAAGAGAACAAGCAGGAGCTATAACAGCAGCTAAAGCAGATTTAGCCAAACAAATGTTTCATTCGCTTCGCAATAAGTTAATGACTTTACCCGATCATGTAATGGTATATCCAGCTCACGGTGCAGGCAGTTTGTGTGGCAAAGGGCTGAGTGAACAAAACAGCAGCACCATTGGTGCAGAAAAAATCGGCAATTGGAGTTTACAAAATTTAAGTGAAGAAAAATTTGTAGAAGAATTGCTAGCTGACCAACCCTTTATTCCAAAATATTTTCCGTTTGACGTAGCTCTAAACAAAAAAGGTGCTCCTGATTATACAACAAGTATTTTGAAAGTGCCAAAGAGAGAACCTGTTACTAGTGCAGCCTGTGCAAATTCACTTAATCCTGGAGTTTTAATTATTGACACAAGACCACAGGAGCAATTTAAAAAAGCACACTTAAAAAATGCAATCAACCTCATGAACGATATCAAATTTGAAACTTGGTTGGGCAGCATTGTAAATCCAGACGAGCAATTTTATTTGATTGCAGAAAACGAAACCATTTTAAATGAGTTGATTGAACGCACGGCAAAAATTGGCTACGAAAAACAAATTGAATTGGCTTTTGTAGCAGATTATGGCAATTCTTCTATGCAAATAATTGACAGTGAATTATTTAAAACAAATCAAGATGCTTATACCATCATTGACATTCGCAATCATTCAGAATTAAAAAACAATGAAATTTTTGCAAATACAATTCATATTCCTTTGCATGAATTACGAGAACGAACAAACGAAATTCCATTAAACAAACCTATTGTAGTGCATTGTGCAGGTGGTTACAGAAGTGCGGCAGGAAGCAGTATTATCGAATCTAAACTAAACGGTACTTCACAAGTATATGATTTAAGCGTTGCCGTAAATCAATTTCAAAAATGACCTTTATCCTAAAACATAAGTTCGTCATCATTGGAATAATCACTGGGGCAATTGCCGGCTACCTCTACTATCATTTTGTAGGGTGTTTAAGTGGCACTTGTGCCATCACTTCCAAACCGCTGAACAGTATCTTATATGGTGCAATGTTGGGAGGTTTGTTGTTCAATATGTTTAAAAAAGAAAAATCAAAAACAGAATAAAAATGAATATAGAAAAAAATCATTAAAGAAAAGCAAGGCACTATTGTAGATGTGCGAACAACCGAAGAATTCAGAGGAGGAAATGTTTCGGGTTCAATCAATATTCCTTTGCAGGAAATTGTGAAACGAATTGATGAGTTGAAAAATCTTAAACAGCCATTGGTATTATGCTGTGCATCGGGCGGAAGAAGTGGTCAAGCACACGGCTATCTTGCACAACAAGGCATTGAATGTTGTAATGCCGGTTCTTGGTTGGATGTAAATTATT
Source organism: Bacteroidota bacterium (assembly GCA_018825925.1). Taxonomy (GTDB): domain Bacteria; phylum Bacteroidota; class Bacteroidia; order Flavobacteriales_D; family Crocinitomicaceae; genus UBA2040. Next base: position 5,377 of record JAHKAT010000145.1, read on the forward strand.
ATCACTCTCAAACACTATAAAAAATGATAAACGCAATAAAAAATCTATTCGGCTTTGGTCCAAAAGTAGACTATGCCAATTTAGTAAAGCAAGGAGCAATCATCTTAGATGTTCGCAGCAAAGGTGAATATCAAGCCGGACACATTAAAGGTTCAATCAATATTTCAGTTGATACGTTGAACAACAATTTGAGCAAGCTAAAAAAAGATAAGCCAATTATTACCTGTTGTGCAAGCGGCATGAGAAGCGCGTCTGCAAAAAGCATCTTAAAATCAAATGGCTTTAAAGAGGTTCATAATGGTGGTGGTTGGAATAGTTTGCAAAACAAAATGAGATAAAATGAAAGAAAGAATTTTAACCAACTGGACACTTGCACGTGCATTATATCTAGGTATGGGTATTGTTGTAATTATTCAATCGGTAATGAGTCAATTATGGTTTGGCGCTGTCATTGGTGGCTACTTTGCTTCAATGGGTTTGTTCGCTTTCGGTTGTGCAGCAGGAAATTGTTTTGGCGGAAATTGTGCAGTTGAGCCGAAACAAAAACCTATAATCCAAGAGGTAGATTTCGATGAAATTAAATCAAAGTAAACATGACAAAATATCTTAACATTGGTTTAGCTGTACTATTAATTCTATTCAACAGTTGTACCAACGGACAAACACAAAACACAACAACAAATCTTTCAGCAACCGAGTTTGACCGCAAAATAAAAGAACTACCAACCGCACCAATTATTGATGTTCGGACACCAGTTGAATTTTCAAATGGACATTTGATAAACGCATTAAACTTCGATTGGAACGGAACTGATTTTGAAAAACAAACTGCACAGCTTGACAAATCAAAACCCGTTTTTGTTTATTGTTTAAGCGGAGGAAGAAGTTCATCAGCAGCCAGTAAAATGCGTTCAGAGGGATTTAAACAAGTGTATGAATTAAGCGGAGGCATCATGAAATGGAGAGGAGCAAACCTTCCGGAAACTACAGAGAACTCAAAGGAAACAAATGGATGGACCAAACAGTAATTGGAGGCATTGCTCAATTTCGATTAATTTGGTGCAATAGAATTTCATCCCTTCTGGTTTTACCCTTGAAAAAAATAAAACCTACTTAAAAGAAGTTTCACAAGTTTTGTTAGATAAAACTGCCCTAATCCATATCAATGCAAGCGAAAATCATGCACTTCGCAACGAATTAAAAATTGATGTTCTGCCTGTTTTGCAACTAAATAAAATATACCCTGACTTGACCAAATACTAGGTTTAAAAAGAAATTGGACGTACTAATACAATTACATTAAGCCGATAAGCCATTGAGCATTATTTTACGCCTCGAATGCACACGCATTTGCTGGCAAATTTTCATTTTTATGCTACTCAAAGTGTAAACTAAAGATAGTTTTTTTGAATTCAACTTAGAAAACGAAAGCACTAAGATAAATGCCGGATCTCTGTGGTGCAAGGATTTTCAGAACAAACAAATCGTAGATATTAATTCATTTTCAAACCATCCGAGGGATTTGGTATACATTGTCGTCTAAACGGCACAAAAGAGATCTATCTAAGGTCATAAAAAATATAGTTTGCAGTTTATAAATACATATCTAAACCTGTTTAAACCCATTTGTCTTTCTAAGATGGATGATGTTTCACTGATGAAAAGGGTGGACACTAAATTTTCAGTGCATAAAAACATTCTTCCCGATTTGTTGAAAAATCTCATCAATGATTATCAAATTCTTGAAATAGGTGAAAACAGATTGATGACCTATAGTTCAACCTATTTTGACACACCGGAGCTTTCTTGCTATAAAGACCACCATAATTCGCGTGTAAATAGAATAAAGATTCGTATTAGAAACTACGTAGAGTCCGGAATTTATTTCCTTGAGATAAAGAAAAAAACCAACCAAGGCAACACCTTGAAAAAACGTATAGATGTAAATAATATGGCAGATATTTCAAATGAAAAAAGCCTTCGTTTCATCAATAAAAACACCTCTTTTAACGAAACACTTATAGCTACACTTACAAATGGATTTAACAGATTTACACTTGTTAACATCGAGCGAAATGAGCGAGTAACAATAGACACCAATATAGCTTACAATGGTATAGAAGCTTATCCTAATCTGGCAATTATCGAATTAAAACAAAGCAAACTAGATAGATCGGCTCCGCTGTTTGACGCTTTGCGTAAAATGCATGTCACTCCAAATTCTATTAGTAAATATTGTATAGGTATGGCCACGCTTAATCCCGAATTAAAACAAAACAATTTTAAACGCAAAATTTCAGCTTTAAACAAACTCTCAGCATAACATGGACAAATTTTTGAATATCCCCTTTTTTGACAACGACTTTTATAAAATGTCGTTTCGCTTTCTCGTAAATATTGGGTTTTTAACCTTAATCATTCGTTGGTTGTATTTCGGATCAACAAAAAGAAAAGACTACCTATTTACCTACTACATGATAGGAATCATTGTGTTCTTCCTATGTTTTACTTTGAAAAAATATGAGCTTGATATAGGAATGGCGCTAGGTCTTTTTGCCATTTTTGGAATAATTCGATACCGCACTAACGCGATTCCAATCAAAGAAATGACCTATCTCTTTGTTGTAATTGGCGTTTCGGTAATGAACTCTTTAGCCAACCAAAAAATGAGCTATGCTGAGATTCTTTTTTCTAATTTCTTTATCGTTTTAGCTCTCTATACAATTGAGCGACTTTGGTTTGTTCGAAATGTGACGTCTAAATCAATTCAATACGAAAAAATAGAAAATATAAAACCCAAGAACGAAGCATTGCTACGAGCAGATTTGGAGGATCGAATTGGTGTAAGAATAGAAGAAATAACCATCGGGGATGTTGACTTTTTAAAGGATTCGGCTGAAATCACCATCACTTATTATAATGCACCATGAAAAAACAGATGAAACGTTTAGTACTTCAACTAATTATTTGCCTTTCCTTTATTGAAATCACTGCGGCTCAAGAAGGAACTTATTATACTATTAGAGATCTCGAAGTGTGGTCATCTGCCAAGTTCAAATATAAAATGAACAAGAAGTGGAGCATTGGTCTAGAGGAACAATTAAGGCTTAAAGACAATGCTTCTGTAGTAGACCAGTATTTTACAGAACTGGAACTAAAACGAGATTTAGGAAACCATTTCTCGCTTGCGGCTGGAGGTCGTTTCATAAGGGACAATGATACGAGAGGAAATATTCAGGGATTTGAGAATCATTTTAGATGGTACACAGATTTGGCTTTTGATCATAAAATTGAGCGATTTTCATTGCAATATCGATTGAGGTATCAAGCCAGCAACGAATTAAAGGTTGAAGACATCAGCAAGAAAACCTTGCGTTTTAAAGTGGAATCCGAATACAACATTAAACATTGGGCTTTTGACCCTAAACTCGGAGTGGAAATATTCAATGGTTTGACGGATTTAGAAGGGTTTAATAAAGTTAGATTCAACTTAGGAACAGAATACAAAACAAAAAAATTCGGAGAGTTTGGTGCTTTCTACCGAATGGAAATAGAACTTAAAGGATTGTATCCAAAAACGACAAACATTGCAGGATTTAGCTACCAATACACTTTAAAAAATAAGAAAAAATGAAAAAAAATGTATTCATCTGTCTTTGCATTAGTGTAATGGCATTTTCGTGTAAGAAACAAATATTCGTGCCAGACGGAAGTGTAAATGGCGGACTAGCTTCGCACAATATAGGATATCCTCCCAATTATACTGTTGTATTTGATGATTCAAAAGTACACCGTATAGAAATTGTATTTACAGCCGAAGAATGGAGCGACATGCAGGCCGATTTGCAGTCTAAAATTCAAGGTGGAGGTGGCCCAGGTGGAACTTTTAGCAATGAAGATCCAAGCTATTTTCCTGCCGATATTTACTACAACGATTTGGTTTGGGAAAATGTAGGTGTGCGCTATAAAGGAAATTCATCTTTGAGAGCAAACAGCGGTAAACTGCCACTAAGGTTCGATTTTGATGAATTCGAAGATGATTTTGAAGGAATAAAGAATCAAAGATTCTATGGGTTCAAAGAATTATCGCTAAGTAGCAATTACAATGACCAATCGCTTATTCGTGAAAAAACAGCCTCTGATTTATTTCGTGATTTTGGAGTTCCAGCGGTAAGAACAGTTCATTATCAAATATATATAAACAAAGGAAACGGTCCTGAGTACTATGGTGTCTATTCCGTTTGCGAAGTGATTTCTGACACTTTTTTAAATGATTATTTTGGCAGTGAAACAGGTAACTGTTACAAACCAGAAGACGATGGTGCTAGTTTCGCTACTTCAGGGTTTACGCTTGATGGTTTTGAACTAAAAACAAATGAAACAACAGCCAATAAAGGGGATATTCAGCAAATGTACAATTACTTGCATGCAAGCACTCGAACTAGCAACCCGGCGCAATGGAAAGCTGATTTAGAATCTGTTTTTGACGTAAATGGTTTTTTGAAATACCTAGCGGTAAACAATACGATTCAAAATTGGGATACTTACGGCAGAATGCCCCATAATTATTACCTCTACAATGATCCAAAGGATGGTTTGTTGAAATGGATTGTTTGGGATAACAATGAAGCGTTCCAGCTCGGAAAAATGGGTGGTTCACTTTCTTTTGCAATGACAGAAGTGGGCACAAATTGGCCTTTAATCAAATACATCATAGAAGATTCTGATTATTTGGCAACGTACAAAAGTCATATCAAATCCTTTATTGAATCTACTTTTTCCACCAATCGGATGAATGGTATTTACAATAGTCAACAAAGTTTGTTACAGCAATCGGCCAATGCAGAACGTTCTGGGTATTCTTATGTGAATGGACAGTTTAACTCAGGAATAAGTACTATGAAGCAACACAATATTGATCGTGTGGCTGCGGCTGCCACTTATGTGCAATAAAGCTTATATAAAAAACGGTTATTCATTCTATAAATAATAAAAAGGGAGGACAAGGGTCCTCCTTTTACGTTTTAAGTATTGTTTTTGAAAATTTCAAGCTGAACATCTCTTTTTTACTTCTTCGTCAAACAACAAAGACGCTAGAAAATCGCCATCAAACAACCTTCCTCTTTGAGCAAAAGATAAGCGCAAATTTATGTGACTTGAATTACAAAGCAAAGCACTGACTTCAAATACCCTACATTAAAACATAACCCCACCCTATCTGGATATGCAATCCTAACTCAACATATTACCCAGGCTCATGTTTCATGGAAAAGATCAAGCATCTGCTGTTAGGTTTGACATTGGTGGATCGTTTTGTTTAAATGGAAATATTATGCTGTAAAAGAAGGGTTTCCAATTGTTATTAAATAATTCTAAAGTTGGAACTTTAAGAAAGTAAATAGAATTTATTTATAAATTTGTGCCTTAACGTATAGCTGTGCATTGAAGAGACTTGAAACATGCTTGTTTTATTTTTTTCATTACTAGAACCTGAAAAAACCTGAATAAAAATCATGAACGCATCAAAAACGATTCTACTGTTGACTTTTTTGACTATATCACTAATGAATGTGTATGGACAGTCATTAATTTCTATCGATCTAAATGCACACAAACTTTTATACGATGGGAAACGAGATAAAATATATGCTACCGTGAAAAGTTTGGACATGAATTATGGAAACAACTTTGTTCAAATCAATCCCCGCACAGGGTTAATAGAAAAAAGTATGTTCGTGGGTAGCGAACCATCCTGTATGGATATAACAAAAGATACAAATTTTGTATACATCGGTTTTGACGGAGCATCTTTAGTCAAAAGAATAAACTTAAATACTTTCTTGGTTGATCGTACCATCCCATTAGGAAATGGCCCTTTTGGTCCTCGTTATGCAGAGGATGTGGCGACCATTTCTACAACTCCGGATGTAGTAGTAGTTTCACGCAAACGAATGTCAGTTACTCCAAGACATGATGGGGTTGTCGCCTATCTAAACAGCACAAAAATACCCGGAGAAACACCAAACCATACTGGTAGTAATGTTATAGAATCTGCGGATGATACAAGCCTTGTTTTTGGATACAATAATGAAAGTTCAGAATACGGTTTTAGAAGAATGCGAATTGATACCATCACTGGTGTAAACTTAATTGATGTGACTCAGGGCATGAGTCTTGGTTTGGATTTTGAATTTGAAAAAGGATTGTTGTATTCTGACAGAGGCAAAATTCTCGATCCATTTTTATCTCCTCCTACGTTTGTTGGTAATTATGCCAATATTTCGTGGGATTATGCTGTACAAGCAGATTTTGAAAATAATACAACTTTCTTCTGCACGATATCAAATGGTTTGCAAATTAGACGATATAATCTTCAAACCATGGCATTAAAAGGTGTAACGAATCTAGACAATGCTTTTCCGAACACCTTTCAATTGCCCGTTTCATCCGACATGATCAGATATAGTGAAGGTGGGTTAGCATTTATCGTCCATGAAGATTACTTTGAAAATCAAGACAGGCGAGTTATTTTATATTCCTCTTGTTTATTTAAAGATGGTTCCAATTTGTCTATCTCAAAAGTGTTGGCCAACCCCTTAATTCATAAAAACGACGTTCTCGATCTTAAGATTATTGTTACGAATAAAGGAGTGATTTCTGCAGAATCTGTATTATTAAGAGATACTTTGAATAGTACATTTGAAGTTATATCCACCTATGTCTCGTCTGGAAATATTCAAAACACGGCCAATCATCTCGAATGGACCATTGATGAAATTCAACCGAATCAAAGTGATACCGCTATTATTAAGATTCATTTTACGCAACAAGGTGACTTTCCTAATACTATTCACACCACCACAACAAGTTTTGAGTGCGATGATTCTGACAATATTTTTTATGACACTTTAAAAGTTCAATCTCCCGTTGGTATTCAATCTTTAGACAAGGATAAAAGAATCTCATTCTTTCCCAATCCAATCAGTGATTATTTAAATGCACATTTCTCTTTAAAGGAGGCAAGTATGGTTGTATTTAGAATTATGGATAGTAACGGAAAAGTGGTCTTCTCTGAAGAATTTCAAGGAGAAATAGGAAACAATTACAGAAAAATTGATTTTAAAATGCTCAATAAAGGTATTTATACAGCAATGATTGAAACCAATAACTACCTATCTGAATACATTAAAATAGTCAAGATGTAGTCCAAAATAATGGATCACTTCAAGGAACAAACTTCGAGTAAAATTCATGTATATTCACCGGTAATTCCTCTTTTATTACATGGGCTTTCTACGGAGATATTGAATAAAGTAAAATCAGCCAAGGACTTACAGAATCAGCTCTCCCTACCCTGTTCCAAAAAGAAAACTTGAAAATCTTCTTATCTTTCAAAAAAAATTAACCTTATGAAATTCTTTATCGATACAGCCAATTTAAACGACATCAAAGAAGCCAATGCGCTTGGGATTTTGGACGGTGTAACCACCAACCCTTCATTAATGGCCAAAGAAGGCATTTTTGGGGATCAAGAAGTACTTGCACATTACAAAACCATTTGTGAAATTGTGGATGGACCAGTTAGCGCTGAAGTGATCGCTACTGATTTTGAAGGCATGGTGCGCGAAGGAGAAATTCTAGCCGCACTTCACAAAAATATAGTCGTCAAAATTCCAATGATTTTAGAAGGAATAAAAGCGATTAAATATTTCAGTAACAAAGGAATAAAAACCAATTGTACTTTAATTTTTTCACCCGGACAAGCATTGATTGCAGCAAAAGCCGGAGCGTCGTATATCTCACCTTTTTTAGGCCGTTTGGACGATGTATCAACGAATGGAATCGACTTAATTGCTCAAATTAGAGGCATATACAACAATTACACGTACGACACTGAAATCCTAGCCGCCTCTGTTCGCCACCCTATGCACATCATACAATGCGCAGAAATTGGTGCAGATGTAATGACAGGGCCTTTAAGCGCTATAAAAGCTTTGGCAAATCATCCTTTGACCACTTTGGGACTTGAACAATTTTTAGCTGACCACGCAAAAGGCAAATAATTAAGCCTATGAATGGTCGACTAATTCTGTGCTGTTTTTAAAAGCTGAATGAGCTTTCAATGTCTTGACTAGTTTTCAATCGAAGCTTTTCGCAACTCCAAAAATTCGGTCATTTTTTCATTTTCGATCAAAACAGTGAGATTGTAAAAGGCAATTTTCCATTGGCCCTTCTCTTTCACACAGACCCCCGAACCTCTGCAGTCTTGCATCCAAGTGTCCAATTCCTCATCAAACCAAGCCGTTTTTCCATCCTTTGAAAATGACCAATTTCTGTTTTTCGGAGTAAAATCCCATGCCTTTCCTTTGTCAAAATAAGGCTTACAAAAAGCAGAAAATTGGTCCTTAGTCCAACGTTCATTGGGCGCCGTTCCCATGAAGACAAAATCTTCAGTCATTGAAGAAAAATAAGGTGTAAATTGAGCCGCCCCTGCATTTTTGTGCCAGGAGTCGATCAGTTTATTGAGGACCGGAACATCTTTAGACGAACCACTCAAAAGAGCTGCAATTGAAAGAGTTAAAAGTATTTTCATAGGAATAAAAAAAGTCGCTCCTAACTATAAGAGCGACTTAAAAATAAGAAGATTTTTAATTTATTTCTTTGCTTTCTCTAATGCCAAACAAGCTTTAACTGCTGCATAAACATCAATTACACCACCTGTTTTACATAGAGTTGCGAAATCTACTTTCTTCGCCTCAGTTCCAGGAAGAATCACTTCTTTTCCTTTGTATGATTTTGCTGTTGAAAGCATCACATTTTTGATTTCTTCCATCGTCATGCTAGGGAAATACGATTTCAACATCGCTGCTACCCCACTCACCATTGGCGCCGCCATAGACGTTCCTTGTAAAGATTGGTAAGAGCTTTGAGGAACTGTATTGTAAATCTCATTTCCTGGAGCAAAAACATCTACTTGATCAGATGAATAATTTGAAAAAGGTGCTGCAAGTGTTCCTTTAGCATCTTTTGTAGAAGCTCCTATCGTTAAAAATGTTTTGAAAGGTGCTTTTTGAAATTCATAGGCTGAAGTTGGAAAGTTTTTCGCCTCATTCAAGTAAGACCCATCATTTCCGGCAGCGTGAACCAATAACACTCCTTTAGATTCGGCATAAACAAAGGCCTGATACACTTCTTTTGCATGTGGTGAATACGCTTTTCCAAAAGACATATTGATTACCTGTGCACCATTGTCAACCGCATAACGAACCGCCAAAGCGATATCTTTGTCGGCCTCATCTCCATTTGGTACGGCTCTCAATGACATCAATTGTACATTAGAAGCAACACCATCGCCACCTTTACCGTTTCCACGGGTAGCACCAATAATACCACCTACGTGAGTGCCGTGCAATGCATCTGGACCTTCCACATCTGGATTTCCGTATTTGGTATCTTTAAAGTCATTCGGGTTGTCTCCAATAATGTCTCTTTCATTGAATTCAACATTCA
>JAHKAT010000146.1 GCA_018825925.1 Bacteroidota bacterium
GTAAACGGAAAATAACTTGGTCGGAGTCTAATTTGCGCCTTTTCTCCAAACATTTCCTTGGCAAAATACAAAAGCGTTTGTTTTAAATCCGCAAAAGAAACCTCTTTGTCGATATAAAGTCCTTCTACCTGATGGAAAAAACAATGTGCTCTAGCAGAAATAGCTTCATTTCTATAGACTCTTCCTGGAGATATTGTTCTAATCGGAGGTTTTTCATTTTCCATCACTCTCACTTGAACCGAAGAAGTATGGGTTCTTAATGCGATTTCATTTTCACCTTTATCTATGAAGAAAGTATCTTGCATGTCTCTTGCAGGGTGCTCCGGCGGGAAATTCAAGGCAGAAAAGTTATGCCAATCATCCTCAATTTCAGGTCCCTCAGAAACAGAATAACCAATTCTTGCGAAAATTTCAATGATTTCGGCCCTCACTAAAGCAAGCGGGTGACGAGAACCAGGTTCAAAAGAATTGTCAGGTCTTGATAAATCTATACTCTCCTTGTCTGTTTTTACAGAAGAAAGTTTTTCTTGCAAGGCTTGAAAATGGCTTTCTAGGTCCATCCGCAATTGATTCAAGAGTTGACCAACTTCTTTTTTATCTTCGTTTGCAACTGCTTTTAATTCACCAAAAAGTTCTTTCATTCGTCCTTTCGATCCTAAAAACAACACACGGAATCCCTCTAACTCAGTAGCGTTTTTTATCTCTTTGCTTAAAGCTTCCGCTCTAACTTGTTCTATTGTCTCTTTCATGTCGTCTGAAAAATCATCATTTATTTCAACCTTCGTGTAACTTTTAAAGCCGTTAAATTGTTTTACTTACTCAAAAGCTTGAAGTGCCTGCGAAGTTAAAGATTTTAAGGAAATTGAACAGGTACTCTGAGGAATGAAAAATAAGTTTATCTTTGAACGCAGTTTTTTAAAAAACATGAAAAAATCACTAAATACAACATTGATCTGCGGCGTTATTGCCCTTTCTATCGGCTTTTTACAATCTTGTAAGAATAAAGATCCATCAATTGCCAAAATTTATGTTCGTTCACAAAGCGATCAATTAGTTGCTGGCGCTAAGGTTGTGATCATCGGAGATATTGATAATGAGGAAACTACCGTTGAATATGTAGATACTATGTTTACAAACAGCTCGGGTTTCGCTCAATTTGATATGAATCCTTATTTTGAAAAGGCAGGAAAAGACCGGTCTATTGGTGTTTTTGACATTGTTGTTAAAAACGGTGATGACTTTGGCGATACTAGTGGCTTTAGAGTTAGAGTTCACAATACTGCAGTAAGAACTGTGTTTTTTGAAAATTAAAAAATCAAACGAAATGTTAAAATCAACTAAAACGTATTTCTTTGGAGGAATCATTCTTGTATCTCTTGCTATGATACAAGTTGGATGTAAGAAAACACAAGATACTATTGCTAAGGTAATTGTTAAAGACGCAGAGTCACAAAGCGTTATCGCTGGTGCTAAGGTTATTGTTTTCGGACAATCGACTGAAGGAAAGCAAGGAAAAGTTGTTGTTGGTGATACAACGACAACGAATGCTGCTGGTGAAGCAATTTTCAATTTTACCGAAAAGTTCAAAAATGGTCAAGCAGGAGTTTTTGTTTTGAACATTGATGCATCTAAAGAAAACGCGAAGGGTTCAGGTATCATAAAGGTTACGGAAGAAGAAACCTCTATAGAAACTGTTTTTATACAAGAATAAAACTTTACAAGCTTAAGATAAAGGCTGTTCAAAATTTGAGCAGCCTTTTTTTTATCTCGAAAATTGAATATCCCCTTCGTCTATCAAATTATCTCCACGCATTTTTAAAAACAACTGAATAAGCGCAACCACATCTTTTTCGCAGTATTTGGAAATTCTAGGTAAATCCTTTTCTTCATAATAAACCCGGGCTACATCTGCTCCTGAAATGTCATCTTTAGGTGTTGGTATTCCAAAAACATGGCACAATAAAGGCAAAGAAGTGTAGGCTTTGTAGTCGCCAAACTTCCACAGTTCCATCGTGTCTAAATGAGCGATTTCCCAAGGTTTTTTTCCTGCTATATTTAATAATTCGGGCAGCTTAAGTCCATTAATCAAAGCTCTTCGGCAGATATAGGGGAAGTCAAACTCTTTTGCATTATGTCCGCAAAGCAAAGTAAACTTGCCCTGACTTTCATTCAACAAATTGAAAAATTGTTTAATCAATGTTTCCTCATCATCATGATCGTAGGTTTTCATTCTGATTTCTCGTCCCGTTCTTGTGATATTTACATAACCCACGCTAATACAGATGATTTTTCCAAATTCCGCTAAAATCGATGAACGTTGATTATACATCTCGGAAAAGCCAACATCTTCTTTTAATTGCCATTTTGTTTTTTGTTCAAAAAGCTTCTTCCCTGTTTCATCCAAGTCTGCATAGTCATATATTTGAGGTGCTGTTTCTATGTCCAAAAACAATATTTTTTCAAGTGGTGCTCGGTCTATCATATTTTTTCATTTCTATTGAAATTACAAATTTTCTTTTAATAAATGTAGAGATGAAAATGGTTTTTCATTTCTTCAAGTAGGTTTTTTATACTCGTGTTTTTCTTGTTTCTTCAAGTAAAAAAGAGCAATTTTGTTTCACCATGGCAGAAGAACTACATATCGCAACCGGCACGCGCGAAGAAAGATACAAGGAACTCATTCCACAAATCAAAGGACTGATTTCTGGGGAAAGCAACTTAATTGCAAATTTGGCAAATGTAACTGCCGCATTAAAAGAAACTTTCGGCTTTTTTTGGGTTGGTTTTTACTTGGTTGAACACGATGATTTGGTCCTTGGACCATTTCAAGGCCCTATTGCTTGTACTCGTATTGCGCTTGGAAAAGGGGTTTGTGGTACATCTTGGGAGAAGGAAGAATCCATTATTGTGGATGATGTAGATGCATTTCCTGGACATATCGCCTGTAGTTCTGCTTCAAAAAGTGAAATCGTTGTTCCCATAAAAAAATATGGTGAAGTAATTGGTGTACTGGATGTTGATAGTGATCAGCTCAGTGATTTTTCTGCAATCGATCAAAAATATCTTGAAGAAATAATGACATGCGTTTCGGACTGTTTCTAATTCTAATACTAATCAGTTCGTGCGCTCAAGTAGGTGTTCTTACTGGCGGTCCGGAGGATGCTTGGGCGCCTGTTCCCGACTCTTCCCGCACACGACCAATCAATGGCTCCACGAATTATTCTGGAAAAGAAATTTCTATTCCTTTTAACGAATTTATTCAACTCAACAATCCTACTGAAACCATGATTGTTATTCCACCAAATATTAAACCCAAAGCTACTTCCAAAGGAAAGAGTCTTCAAATTAAATGGGAAGAAGAAACCTTGCCTAACACCACCTACGCCTTTTACTTAAACGGCACGGTTACCGATATTACAGAAAAAAATGATTCGCTTTATACTTTTGTTTTTTCAACTGGTAATCAACTTGACAGTCTGAAGTATAGCGTGGTAGTAAAGGATGCGATTACGAGCGAACCATCAAATAAAGTTTTGGTTGGGCTTTGGCAAGCGTATAGCGACTCCGTAAAACCTATGTACATCGCTCAAACTAATTCGTCTGGTTTAGCACAGTTTAATTACTTAAAAACTGGCGTTTATGAAGTTTTGGCTTTCGAAGATAAAAATCGGAACTTATTACACGATTTAGACGAAACTTTTGGGTTTTCAAGTTCAACCCTTCAACTCGATAGTTCAATCGCTGACTCTATTCCCATCCGTTTATCTCCCGTTTTAAAGAAAGAAGGATTGAGCACTGTGAAATACAACCCCCCCAACTCTGTTTGGTTGGGTGCAAGCTCATCGTTCATCGTTTCAGAAATTGAAATAAATGATGAAAAAGTATTGGACTTCAACAACTTTTTATCACAAGATTCTGCTATACTATACCTTCCAAAAATTGATACGACCGTAATAACCTTGAAGGTGACAACACCGATGTTTGAGGCCACTGAAAAACTGCGATTAATAGGCAGAAATAAATTTACACCGACAAAAGTATATACGTCCCTGAAGGAAAACTGGAAAACCGGCGATTTGTTGGGTGTTTACGGAAGCAGTCGGCTGGAAGAGTTTGACACCAGTTTAATTCAGATGCGTTATTTCAATGATAAAGATTCAGGGTTTGTTGATTGGAAAGCTGAATTTAAGTTCAATCAATTATACTTTCAATTTCCATCAAAAACGGCTAAAAAAACCGCTCTTACTTTTTTGCCAGGAGCACTCACTTGGGAAGATAAAACGAGCAATGAAGATACACTTGTTTATCAATTTAACACATTACAAACGAAAGACTTAGGGAATATTGCTGTTAAACTTGCTGGCTTTTCAGGCCCAGTCGTTGTTGAGCTTTTACAGGGGAAAGAAGTTATTGAGAATAAGAGTTCCAACAACAATTTACCCCTAGAATTTACCCGACTTTTACCTGGAGAATATACGTTTCGAGTTTTACTAGATGAAAATGAGAATTTCATTTGGGACAAGGGAAATTGGCCTGAAAAAAAGCAGCCTGAAAAATATATTTATTTCAATGAAAAACAAAAGGTTAGAGCCAATTGGGATCTTGAATTAGAGTTGAAGTATGTCCCGTAATCAAGAGAATAAGTTACCTTTTTCCTTCTCAGGATGGAAAATTCTTTTGCCTATTGCATTAGGTGTAATTATCTCTAGCTATTTATTGTATAATGCCGTTAATTCTACTGCTTTCGTTCAAGTAGATGCGGGAAATGGAACACATGCGTGGGTGGATATCAACAAAAACAAAGTAGTTGACTACAAAATTGCTGAAGAGTTTGTGCTCCAAAAAAATGGGGATTTTTCAAAAGAATCTTTTCAATCTTTTCTATCCACTTTAGAGGGTAGTAGTCAAATCTATTTTGGTTTATTACTTGCTGTGCTGTTCATGATTGGCCGCGACCTTTTCTATATGATTCGAATACGGGTTCTAACTAAAAATCAATTGGGTTGGAAACAGTCTTTTTACGTCATTATGATTTGGGAGTTTGCTTCTGCTCTATCTCCCGGTATTGTAGGCGGGGCTGCTGTTGCAATGTTTATTTTAAAAAAAGAAGGTTTGGCGCTAGGTAGATCAACTGCTCTGGTAATTATCACTGCTTTTTTGGATAATTTGTTTTATCTTTTATTGATTCCTTTGGTTTTCATAACAGTCAGTAGGGCTGATTTATTTCCATCAGATTCTGGCTTTGGACTGTCTAGCGAACGCTTGTTTTATATTGGATTGTTTGTGATTTTCTGTGTTTGCCTATTACTCTATATCGGTCTTTTCCGACTGCCTAATTTAATTGGAAACCTTTTAAGTCGTCTTTTTTCCTTGCCTTTTTTAAATAAATGGAAAGTTCAGGCCGTACAAACAGGCAAAGATATTAGCCTAGCAAGTAAGGTTTTAAGGAAAGAGCCTTTTCGGTTTTGGCTTAAAGCTTTTGGTGCAACTTTTGGTAGTTGGATTTGTCGCTATTTAGTCATCAACGCTTTGCTTGGTGCTTTTTTAAACATCTCCTTTGCTCAGCATGTTCTACTTTTAACCAAGCAATTGGTGTTGTGGCTCTTTTTACTAATAAGCCCTACACCTGGAGCTAGTGGTGTTGCCGAGTTTGCCTTCAGTCAATTGCTGTCAAACTTTTCGAGTTCAGCAATTTTATTGGTTTTTTTAGCCGTACTTTGGCGTTTAATCTCTTATTTTCCGTACTTATTTATAGGGTCTATTTTACTTCCTAGATGGTTGCGTTCTAAAAATTAGAGAGGAATATTTCCATGTTTTTTAAGGGGTAATGTTTCCGCTTTTTTCTCCAAGGAAGCGAACGCTTTAATCAAAAGTTCTCTCGTTTCTTCTGGCAAGATCACATCGTCAACAAAGCCTCTTTCTGCAGCTCTATATGGGTTTGCAAATTTATCAGCATACTCTGCTTCTTTTTCCAACCATTTGGCTTCCGGATTTTCTGCTTGACTAATTTCTTTCTTGAATATAATTTCTGCCGCTCCTTTTGCTCCCATTACTGCGATTTCAGCGGTTGGCCATGCAAAGTTTAGATCAGCGCCTATATTTTTTGAGTTCATTACATCAAAAGCCCCACCATATGCTTTTCTTAAAATCACGGTTATTCTTGGCACAGTAGCTTCACAAAAAGCATACAATAATTTTGCGCCATGAGTAATAATTCCTTTCCACTCTTGGTCGGTTCCTGGCAAAAACCCAGGGACATCTTCAAACACCAGAAGTGGAATATTAAATGCGTCACAAAAACGAACAAATCGACCTGCTTTTCGCGAAGAGTCTATATCCAAAACCCCTGCCATGGCAGAAGGTTGATTCGCGACAATGCCTAAAGTTCTTCCCTCTAATCTAGCAAAACCTACGACTATGTTTTTAGCAAAATCAGCTTGAACCTCTCTAAAGCTTTCATCATCCACAACGCAATCTATTACTTTGCGAACATCATAAGGCATTGATGAGTTTTCTGGGAGTATGTTTTTTATCGCTTCATTTTTAGAAGAATTAAAAGCGAATTGTGTTGGTTCTGGTGCTAATTCATTAGCGTTTTGCGGCAAGTAAGTCATTAAATCCCTTACTTTTTTCAAACATTCCACATCATTGCTTGCTGTAAAGTGATTGACTCCAGAACGCTCAGCATGTGATTTTGCACCACCTAAATCTTCTGAAGTAACTTCTTCGTGGGTTACCGTTTTCACAACATTTGGTCCTGTTACAAACATGTATGAAGTATCTTCCACCATGAAAATAAAATCGGTTAATGCAGGGGAATAAACTGCTCCACCAGCACAAGGACCCATAATTACGGATATTTGTGGAATAACACCAGAAGCTCTTGTGTTTCTATAAAAGATATCGGCATAACCTGCTAAGGAAACCACGCCTTCTTGGATTCGTGCTCCGCCTGAATCGTTTAATCCAATGATAGGAGCGCCGTTTTTCATTGCTAAGTCCATCACTTTGCAAATCTTCAAAGCATGGGTTTCAGACAAAGATCCGCCCAAAACTGTAAAATCTTGCGAAAAAACATAGGTTAAACGGCCATGTATAGTTCCGTAACCAGTCACTACACCATCGCCAGGGTAATGCACCTTGTCTAGTCCAAAGTAGGTTGATCTATGTTCGATAAACATTCCCGTTTCTTGAAAAGAATTTTCGTCGAGTAAAAGTAAAACTCTCTCTCTAGCAGTTAATTTGCCTTGTTTGTGTTGTTTGTCGATACGCTCTTGACCCCCACCCAACACTGAATTGGCTCTTCTTTGCAATAATTCTTCTCGTTTATTTTTCATCTTCAACGGGTTATTTTGAGTACAAAGATAATAGAAGTACTTTGTTTTAAAATGTGTCTTCTAATCAATCCGTTTAAAAAGATTATATTCAAACTTATCAAACAAGCACTATGAAATATACAATTGGCACGAAAGAAAATCCACTGGTTTTGAAAACACCACCACAGTCTAGCGAATTTACAATGCATGTCGATCAAAAAGATGGTCAAGATATTTTGGTTTGTACTGTTGGAAAAACAGTTCTGTTTTATCAAATGCGTTGTATAGATGATTTGTCTGAAATGCTTAAATCTCATGGCGACTGGATGGAGTTAGGCAGTGCTGACGAGCAGAAACCTGCAAAAGAAGGAACTGTTGAAGCCTGGGGCAGATCAGAGAAAAATCCTGTAGGCGGTTTTTATGGTATTAAAAAAGGTTTGCGCGGAAGGTTTGGAAATTATATACCACCGCTCTTGGAAGCTCTTGGTCTGGCAGAAGTAACACACGACGCTCGAGGCAATAAAATGCGAACATTGTGAAACTTTTAACTCAACGCGCATTGTGAAAAAACAATTTGCACTTATTGCTATTCTCTTCAGTGTTTTAGCGACCATGATTGTGTCCTCAAATCTGCACTGGGGCAAAGACCGGTGGAAATCAATAGTTAAAGCCGACGCAAAAGGATATTATGCATACTTGCCAGCCGTTTTTATTTATTCAGACCTCAACTTCGGTTTTTATGACCAAATTGAGAAGGTAACCTACGCTGATTCGAATTTAATGTACGACTATCGTGCTTCTTCAAATGGAAAGGTAATCAACAAATATTATTGCGGAATGGCTGTTTTAGAAGCTCCCTTTTTTCTAATTGGTCATTTTGTAAGCTATTTAACGGGTCAACCTATGGACGGGTACTCCAAGTGGTATGCCGTATTTGTACATATTGGCGCTTTGTTTTATCTACTCTTTGGATTATTGTTTTTAAACCGATGGATGCAGAGTTATTCATTGAGTTCTATATCACGTGGATTAACTATCCTTGCTCTCGTTTTTGGAACCAATTTGTTCTATTACGCGATCACTGAACCTGCGCTTTCACATCTTTTTTCTTTTTGTTTTATCTCTGGATTTGCGTTTTACAGTCGTGAATATTTCTTGAAGCCCAGTCGAAAACACCTCGTTTATATCAGCTTCTTTTTAGGTGTAATCACCTTGTTGCGGCCCGTTAACATCCTTATTGTTCTGTTCCTTCCCTTTCTCGCAGGTTCAACAAAACGATTAAAAGCTGGTCTGCAGTTCCCAATCCAGAATAATAAAGCCAAAATCTACTTGGGACTAAGTACCCTTCTTTTTGTCGTTATTTTGAGTGTGCAACTCATTATTTACAAAATTTCAACAGGTTTCTTTTGGGTTTATTCATATACTGGTGAAGGTTTTCATTTTTTAAAGCCTCACTTTATGGAAATTTTATTTAGTTATAAAAAGGGCTTGTTTGTTTACACCCCATTGTATTTCCTCTCCATGTTTGGCTTGTACTATTTTTATAGAAAATCTCGGTTTGAGTTTTGGACCTGGTTGTGCTTTTTCATTGTGCTCACTTACATTCTTTCCTCTTGGTGGATGTGGTACTATGGTGGTAGTTTTTCGTCTCGCGTTTATGTCGATTACTTGGCTTTGTTTGCTCTTTTACTCGCTTTTACCTTCGACAATTTGACGACCCGGTTTTTTCGCGCGTTCTATTTGTCAGTCGTTTTTGGCCTTGTTCTACTTTGTCAAATTCAAACTTACCAATATCGCTATTATCAAATTCATTGGGCGGATATGAATAAATCAAAATATTGGGAGGTTTTTTTAAGAATAGACCAAATTGGCAAATGAAATGATCCTAGGGGATTAAGATAAAAATTGCGCTAAACAAAAAAAGAGCCCTGTGGGCTCTTAAATCTCTCTCTTCCAGTGCAGTACTAGCTAAGCTTTTTGGTCTTATAGAAAGACGGTTTATTGGAAAAGGCTTTCAGTGATGTGATAGATAGGGGCAATAATGTGTTTCAGTATTAGCGGATAAGCAGATTATATTAACCTTGCTTGTTTTACAAACATATTACTAAAATAGCTATGCAATACAGAAGATTACATGAGCGGAAGATTTTTAGTGATGAACGGAAACACTACTTGTTCGTTTGGTCCTGACTTTTAACAAAAACTACGCAAAATGAATATAACGCATGGTTTTAAAGCAAAGATCAGTGAATAGGATTTTTGCATTCGCGTTTCTTTCTAGGTGATATAAGCCTTCGCTGAAGCACTCCATAAATTCGGCCAGATTATTTCCTGAGATGAATTTTGAGAAATTCTGCAAGAATGCTCCTTCTTCATCTGAAACATTGAATAATTGTTCGCCCGTGTAATTTCTTAAAATGCTTTGACGAAACATATGTAATGAATAGGATAAATATTCCTTTTGGACCTCTTTGTTTAGGGAGCCTACTTTTTCTGCCCAGTCCATCATTTCGATTACATTTTTTTTATAGCAGCTCCTCATCATTTCTATAAACAATTCCCTGTTTTGATCAGACGCGGCACTTTCTTGCGCAACTTCCAGGATATCCGCCAAATTACAATCCAAACGCCCCGTTAAACTTTGAGCTATTTGAGGATTTATTCCTTTCGATTTTATTAAATAATGTACCGTTTCATCAAAACTAAGTTTTGGTATTTTTTTTCTTTGGGTTCTGGAAATAACCGTTGGCAATAATCGGTTTGCATCCTCCGAAACTAATATGATCAGGGTTTTGGAAAGCGGCTCTTCTAATGTTTTTAGTAGTTTATTGGCAAAAGTAGTGTTCATGTTTTCTGCTTTCCAGATAATAAACACCCTATAACCGCCCTCAAATGCCGTTAAGCTTATTTTTTTTGTTAACTCCTTTGCTTCATCCACACCAATTATAGCCGATCGCGAATCTTTGTCAATTCTATTGATCCATTGTGTTTCTGAAAAGTAGGCTGTTTCTAAAATTTGCTCTCTCCATTTTTTAAGCTCTGGGTCTGATGTTTTGCTCAAAACTTGAACCGTTGGAAAAATATAATGAACGTCTGGGTGTATGAGTTGTTTGTTTTTTTGACAAGCCGAACATGTCCCGCAAGAATCCTCAGCACTTCTGTTTGTACACATCAAGTATTGCACATAAGCCAACGCAAGCGCCAAAGACCCATAACCGTTCTCGCCCAAGAACAATTGAGCGTGAGAAATTTTATCTCTTACGATTTCTTCTCTGAGTTGATTAATTAGACTTTGCTGTCCTACGATTTCTTTAAAAAACATTTATTTGCGGAATTAACCCATGCGAAGTTAAAGAATTGTGCGAAAAATGAGCCTTTTCATTCGTTGATTCGACTTTAATTATTAGTTTCACCTTGCTCAGAATAATTTTTTATCCGTGTTCGAAAAACTCAAATATCATTTTTTGCTTCATTGCATTATTTTTATCTGGGGTTTCACAGGTATTTTAGGTAAGTTAATTCACCTAGAAAGCGTTTATATTGTTTGGTGGCGCGTCCTTATTGCTGTTACAGGATTGTTTATTTATTTGCGTTTAAAGAAATGGGATTTTTCTGTTCCTTCTAAAAAACATTTGGCTGCTATTTTACTGGTAGGCTGCATTGTTGGCGCGCATTGGATGACTTTTTATTATTCTATCCAGATTTCTACGGCTTCGCTTGGTATTCTTTGTTTATCAACTACAACCCTGCATGTTACGTGGCTCGAACCTTTGTTGATGAAACGAAAATTCTTGCCTATCGAGTTTGTCTTTGGTTTAATCATCATCTTCGCCTTGATTTATGTTTCTGGTGATTTTAGTTCGGATGACTATTTGGCCATGAGCATCGGGTTGCTTTCTGCTTTTTTCGCGGCTCTTTTTGCAGTTGCGAATGCTCGTTTAGTCGAATCTGTGCCTTCAGCAACAATAACAAATCTAGAAATGCTCTCTGCTTTTGCAGTGGTGAGCGTTGTGATGTATGCGCAAGATTTAATGGATGAGCGTTTGTTTCAAATGACCTGGAGTGATTTCTGGTGGCTACTATTCTTAGGGTTAGTTTGCACCTCTTTTGCATTTTTGGTGGTTGTAGACCTGGTGAAAAGACTCGGAGCCTTTACCGTTTCATTGAGTATCAATTTGGAGCCTATTTATACCATTTTATTGGCCATTGCAATTCTAAATGAAAATGAGCTCTTGAGCAATCGTTTTTACATTGGGGCTGCAGTAATTGTTGGTGTCGTTGCCCTAAACGCCGTGATTAAATACCGTATGAAAGCAAAAAACACCGATGTGTTTATAGAAAATTAGTCTTCTCTCAAAAACTGTTGCCATTGCTGAGCTTGTTCGCTATTCATCACCCTAGGAACCTTGTGCTGTGCTCCTGATTTACCTATTTTTTCCATAAATTCATAGAACTTCTGTGTTCTAATTATTGTGATTTTTGGTGTTAAAAGTATAGACTTTCGAACCGAGGCATAGTCGTCATTTAATCGACAGAGCTCTTCGTCTATGCTTTTCATAACTGCATCACTTTTCATTTCTTCATCAAAACCTAAATACCAATGATGCTGCAATACTCCCTCGATTGGATGCAGGCAAAACTCTGAAATTTCTTGTCCAAACTGCAAGGCCGTTTTGTCGATTGCTTGATTAATATTTTCTAAAGAAAGGTGCTCACCTACTAAACTAAGGTACTGTTTGATCCGTCCGCTAATGACTATTTCATAGGTTTCAGTATTGATGAATTTAACCAAATCACCTATCATATATCGCCACAACCCTGCATTCGTAGAAATCACGATTGTATATTCTTGATTGGACTCTATTTCATTGAGCGCCAATGCTCTGTGCTTATTTCTTAAATTTCCTGAATCATCAAAGTAGTCTGAATTAAAGGGCACAAATTCAAAGAAAATACCATTTTTAATTAGCAAATCCATGCCTTGGTGGTTGGGAGAAACCTGATAGGCAAAATACCCTTCACTAGCCAAATAAGTGTCTAAAGTAAATACATGTTGTCCGATCACTTTTTCAAATCGTTTCAAATAAGGTTTCATGAAAACGCCTCCATGAACATACACCTTAAAATTCGGCCAAATGTCGTGAATGCTCTTTAGTTCATAGCGTTCGATAATTTTTTCCAAAAGTAAAATACACCAACTTGGCACTCCAGCCATAATTCCAATATTCCACTCAGGTGCCTTTTGGATCATGAGTTCCAGTTTTTCATTCCAGCTTTTAAGTCGGGTAATTTTTTCACCTGGTTTTGCGAAGGTCGACATTACAGGGCTCGTGTATTTTTTTAATATTCCACTAAGATCTCCTTCAATATGAGTTGGGTGTTTGACCAATTGTGTGGATCCTCCAACGGCCAAAAAACTTGCTTCAAAAAATTCTTCTGATAAATCCAATTCGCTCAGCGATGAGAGTTGTTTGAAGCTTGTTCTTTGAAACGATCGTATCATCTGAGTAGTAACGGGAATTCTTTTACTTGGAGAACCCGTTGTTCCTGAGCTAAGCGCGTAATGTCGAACTCTTCCTGGCCATATTATATCGCGATTTCCTTCTATAGCATCTTTTAACCACTCTTCGTGAAAATCATCATAATTCGTAATCGGGACATTCCCTTGAAAAGCTTCTATTACATCGTCGTCGTTTAATATATTTTGAAAATTATACTGGCGACCAAGTTTCGTTTTTTTTGCCTTTTCAACTAGCTTGACCAATGTTATTACTTGATGATAAAACTCCTTGTTTTTATTGAACAGCCTTTTGTAGGTGATTTCGGTCGTTTTCTTAATAAATTTTCCAATAATTGGCATTTATGTGAAGTGTTCGTTTCTTCAAATTTAGTTTTTCTTCCTTACTTATCGCAAGCCACAGATATTATTACTAACTTCAACATGCAATATAAAAAGCATCATGAAAACATTTATTGTCGCTCACGACTTCTCAACCATTGCTGACAATGCTTTGTCTCACGCAATGACCACCGCTAAATTTTTAAATGCCAAGGTATTGGTGTTACATGTAGTTAGCAAGCAAAAAGAAATTGCAGAAGCAGAAAGTCATTTAAAAAAAATAATTTCTAAAATAGACACCACTTTGGAGGTACTTCCAAAGGTTCGCGTGGGCAATATTTTTGAAGATATTGGAGAGTTTGCTGCAGAAAATCACGCCGAGTTAATTTTTATGGGTACACATGGCACCAAAGGGTGGCAACATCTTACAGGTAGCAATGCCTTAAAAGTCGTGACCAGTTCAAGCGTACCATTTATAATTGTTCAAGAAGCACAAATTAAGCCGACTGGGTATGATGATATTGTTGTTCCTTTAGACTTGCACAAAGAAACGAAGCAAAAATTGGCTGTAGTTGCTGATTTGGCTATCTATTTCAAATCTCGAGTTCACGTGGTTATTCCTGATGAAACGGATGAATTTTTAAGAAATAAGGTTCTTGCAAATATTCAATTTGCTAAAAAATTCTTTTCTGACAGAGCTATAGAAATGAATGCAACTTTGCTTAACCCAAGCGGATTTGATAAAGAAATTGTAAAATATGCCGTGAAATCTGATGCAACTTTAATTGCAATCATGAATTTAAATAAAAACAGCATTTTTGGATCTCTTACCTCAAATTATGAGCAATACATCATCAATAATGATGCGAAAATAGCAACCCTTATTGTGAATCCTGTTGATTCTCCTTATGGTTCTAGTGTTTTGTTTAGTTAAAGAATCTTTTGATTTATCGCTTTTTTAAACAGTCTGTTGTTGGGGCGGTTTTTGTCTTTACTTTAGATTGCTCAGCCCAAGATATAGTTTCGGTTGACGGGCATAATTTTGGCCCCAAATCCAACTTCGTGCGTGTTTGCACTTCCAACATGAAGCCAGACACTTTAAATGGTGAAGCGCTTTATAATGTTGTCAATTTTTGCAATTGTGTCGCCCTCGATTTACTTCCAACTTTAACAAAAGTCAAAATCAATTATTATTTCACTGAGGGGCATTTAGCGGAGTTGTTCGCCGATAACGAAGTGATTCTGACGAACTGTGTTCTTTACGGAAAAGACCAGCCTATGCAAGGCCCTCCGCCACAAGAAATACTTGTGCCTGAGCGTAAATAGAGCGTCTATTCCTTTTCCGTTTTGAGCTTAGATTTTCTTTTAATCTTTGTAATCGTTTATTTCCAACCTTTTTTTGATTTCGTACAAGTTCTTGATTTTTTTATCGTGCCGATTGCGGTACGACGTTTTTGTGAAGTAGACGTGATTGGTTAAAAAATTGACTTGTATTTCGTCCCACTGGCGATCACTGTTTATTTTCCCATGTTCTTTCAACTCTCTTCTGAGTCGGTCGGCTATTTCATGAAAATCATCTCTTCCTAAATAATCCAAATCTGCATCACACATAATTTCCTCCAAATGGGATTGTGGTTTGTGCGGAATTTCTGTAACAAAAATCAATCTTTTTACTTGTTCTATTTGCTCTGAGGTATAGCCGTAGTTGGGAAGTATTTCTTCTGCCATTCGAGCTCCAATTGGTTCGTTCTTGTCGTAATCTTCAACAAACCCAGCGTCGTGATAAGTGGCTGCAGATTTTAATAAATACAAGCCTTCGTCGGTAACTCCTTCTTGAATTGCTATTGATTCAGCTGCTCTCACAACGTCTTTTGTATGTGTTATGCAGTGATAATATAGGTTGGGAGATAACCCTTTTTCCAGAATACGAATAATGTGCCGCTCAGCCTTATAATAATTAATAGCACTGTACA